>JADYXV010000031.1 GCA_020853995.1 Novosphingobium sp. | reverse complement strand
TCACCCTTTTGCTGCTGATCGCACAATGGCGGTCATCCTCAGAAGATGAAATCAAAATGTCAACAATTCTACGCATTGATCAAGCCATGATATTTCATGTAAAACAAATGCGTAATGTTATGTCAGGTAATCTCCCAGCCCGCTTCCTTAAGCGGTGTCATGTCCAGTTCCCGCATCACCGAAAGCACGCCGATCCACTTCCGGCCCAAAGTGGCATTTTGCGCATCACGGTCGGCAAGCGCCTGAACCTGTCCGCGAAACTGTTCCATCAGCTCGGCCAATTGCGCCGCACCCGTACGCGACAGCTTGACCACCTCTGAGGTATAAACGGTCTCTGGCGCGCTATAATCCAGCTCGAAAAAGACACGCTTCATGTGTTCTTCAAACAAGGAACGCAGCGGCAATTTGCGAAACACCATCGTCCGGTCAATCAAGGGACGCACTTTGCCACTGCGCAACCGGTCGATCAGCGCAAGTCGCTCCAGCCGCGCCAGCGCCGCTTCCATCGTGCGCGGGGGCACGCCAAAATCCGCACCTGTTTCCTGTGGCGGCACACCATTCAGGATGGTCATGAACAGGAAAGACAGGAAGATGTTGCTCGACAACGCCTTTTCCTGCGCCAACGTCATCTCGTGAGCAAGGTCTCCCGGCGCGTCTTCTGCCTCACGCGCTAGATCGCCCAGCACCAGCCCGCACAGGCGCGCTATCGCTTCGAGCCGGTCAATCGTCAGCCCTTTACCGGCCAACCAGCGTTTCACGGTTGCCTCGCCGACGCCCAATTCCCGGGAAAGTCGTAGAATCGTCCAACCATCTTTGCGCAAATGACTGCGCAAAACAGTCAGCATTGCAGATGCACTTGATTCGTATCGTGTCATGATCTGCATCAGATAACGAAGTGATCCGTTTGGCAAGGGGCCACTTCGGCAGAATCAAGCTTAGGCATATGTTGCGCACAACCCGGCCGGTGGCAGGCTGTCAAAGTGCAGCAATTTTCCCACCGGTGCGGAAGTCTGGGAGAATGAAATGTCGAACATCCTCATCAAGAACGGTACAGTCGTAGACGGCACCGGCGCCCCTGCCTTTGCAGCAGACGTCCGCCTGCGCGATGGCCTGATCGCCGAAGTCGGGCCGAACCTCACCCCCAATGGCGAGCGCGTATTTGATGCAACCGGCTGCCAGGTGACGCCCGGCTTCATTGAAAGCCACACCCATTACGACGGCACGATGTGGTGGCAGCCTGATCTTGATCCGTTGCCGGGTTATGGCGCAACCACGATGATCATGGGCAATTGCGGCTTTTCGCCTGCACCGCTCCACAAATACATGCCCGCCCAGCGCGAAATGATCGGCATCTTCTCGTTCTTCGAAGATATTCCGGAAGGTCCGTTCATGGACAACCTGCCTTGGGACTGGAACACATGGAGCGAATATCGCGCCTCGGTTGAACGCAACGTCAAATCGCCGCTCAACTTTGCAGCCTATGTCGGCCACATCGCCATCCGCCTTGCCGCAATGGGTGTTGAAGCCTGGGACCGCGAGGCGACGCCGCAGGAAATCACCCGCATGGCCGAACTGCTTGACGATGCACTGGCCGCTGGCGCGCTGGGCATGTCTGACAACATGCATGACCACGACGGCCAGAACCGCCCTGTGCCTTCGCTCAAGGCCAACGACGCCGAGTTTGAAGCGCTGTTTGATGTGATGGAGCGTTATCCCAACTGCTGCTATCAGGTCATTGTCGACACGTTCATGCGCATGACCGGCCCCGCCAATCTTGAGCGTCTGTCAAAACTGCTGGCAGGCCGTCCGATCAAGGTGCAGATTGCAGGCGCCATCCCGACGCTCGAATTCCAGAAGCCGATCCTGCCAGCAATGCAGGATTCCGTGCGCAAGATGCGTGAAGCCGGTGTCGATGTATGGCCAGGGTTCGCCCACGTATCGCCCACCTCGACACTGAGCCTGATCAAGTCCCTGATCTTCGCGCAATCCAACGATTACGTCTGGCACGAAGTTGTGCTGGAAGATGATCTGCACAAGAAGGCTGAATTGCTTGCCAATCCCGAATGGCGTGCTCGCGCCCGTGAAAGCTGGGATACGCAGGCGTGGGATCATTCACCGCTCAAGAACCCGCAGGAATTGTTCCTGATCGATAGCGAAAATGGCACCGGACCGGTTGGCATCACGCTGAAGGATTATGCCGATAGCCTTGGTCTGCACCGATCTGACGCAATGGCCGAATGGATCATCCGCAACGGCGTCAGATCAACCGTGCACATGGCCCCCTTCCCCAAGGATGAGGACCTGACGCTGGAACTGATGCTGGACCCGCGCACCGTGGGCAACATTTCTGACGCTGGCGCGCATCTGCAAATGCTGTGCGGCGGCGGCGAGAATGCGCTGTTGCTGACGCAGTATGTTCGCGAGGAAAAGAAGCTCTCGCTGGAACAGGCCATTCACGTGATGACCGGCAAACTGGCTGGCCACTTCAACCTGAACGATCGCGGCGTCATTGCCGTGGGCAAGCGGGCCGATATCGCCGTGTTCAACATGGACGAAATCCAGCGCCGCGAAATGGTTAAGGCGCATGATGTTCCCGATGGTCGGGGCGGCAAGACATGGCGTTTCACCCGCGCCGCGATGCCTACCCGCCTGACGCTGGTCAATGGTGAACCAACCTTTGAAAATGGTGCGTTCACCGGCGCAATGCCCGGCAAGTTCCTGTCGCCCGCCAATGAAGACGCCGCACTGGCAGTCGCTGCGGAATAACGATGCACCGTTTGGCAGGACCGCAATGGCCCTGCCAAGGGGGCGCTCATCCCTCCCGAGCGCCCCCCACTTACCTGAAACCGAAGTTCCAGAAAGGATGCCGGACATGAGCGAAGCAAAAATCGGCGATGCCGACCGGGCCTATTTCAACGGCAATATCCGTAAGGTTGAAACTGAAAGCTCTGTGCTCGTCAGTTCATCAAAGTACCTCAACCATCCGATGCTGCGCAGCCTGATTTCGCAGGAAATGCTGCGCCGCAACGGACCTGATCTTCCCAACACCGCCTATATCCCCGAAGTGGCGCAGATCCTTCACGATCTGGAGGACATGCAGCAGGTCATAACGCTTTTCGAAATGGAAAAGCGCCGCCTGCCCCAGTTTGCCAAATGGTTGGAGAAGCGCAGCCTGTCCAACTTCACACTGGCCGAAACCAAGGATTGCGCCCCCGGAACACTGGGTGCCGCCATCCATGATTTCATGGCCAATTCGGGCTATCAGCTCGACCTGTTCTTTCAGGAAATCCAGGTCGTAAACGACTTCACGTTCTACTTGCGGCAAACCGCGCTGACGCATGACATTGAACATATGGTCACCGGCTTTGGCCCCAACCACGGCGGCGAAGTGGCACTTATCAGCGCCAACATGCACGCAAAAGCACGCTATTTCGTGCCCGAACTCAGCAACTTCTTCAGCCGCATTGCCTATTATCTCAAGGCCAAGACCGTCATGAAGGACGCGCTGTTCTATCCCGAAGCGATGGTCGTAAATCTTGAGGCCGAATTCATTGGCGCACAGCAAGGGCGGAACTGGAAATACCCTCTGATGCTGGTCGATTGGCGCGAATATGTGAACGTCCAGATTGAGGATATCCGCCGCGAACTGAACATCACGCCGGTTATCGACGGGCGCTGGGACGAAACCAACCGCCTGTGCAACGAAGATGACCCCAACTATGGCGTGCCGTTGATGGAAGCTGCGGAATAGGCGCAGTGAGGACCGCCAAAACCGGCAGCGGCGTGAACACAACCAGCCCTGACTGATCTGCAACCGAGGCGGTCGAAGCGTAAAATCGCCTCGACCGCCTTTTAACATTTATCAACATGAAGATTTTTGTAGTTTTGCGTAAATTTTTGTGAACTATTCCACGAAATACAAGAACGATAATGCAACCGCAAAAATGCGACGGGAGAGAGAACGATGATCAAAGCGACACAGCGCGCGCGGCTTTTGCGCGGATCAATTCTTGCCATGGGGGCCATTGGCCTTGCACCGGCTGCCTGGGCGAATGAGCCTGCCGAAGAAGAGCAGGCCTCCGCCGCAGGATCGCAAACCTCGATCCAGGAAATCATTGTTACCGCACAGCGCCGCGAAGAAAGCCTGCAAAAAGTTCCCGTGGCCGTCACCGCCATCGGCAGCGAACAGCTCGAAGCATTGCGCGTCAACAGCGTGCGCAATCTTGCAGGCCTTGCGCCAAGCCTCCAGCTGAATACCCAGGGCCAGCAATCAAACCCCACGATCATCATTCGCGGGGTGTCGTCCGGCACCTCAAGCAACTCGGTCGATCCCAAGGTCGGCATCTACATCGATGGTGTTTACATCGGCCGCGCAGTCGGCTCGCTGCTGGATTTCAGCGATATCCAGCGCATCGAAGTGCTGCGCGGACCACAAGGCACCTTGTTTGGCAGAAACGCCACGTCTGGTGCAATCAGCGTCGTCACGGCCAAACCGAAGGGCGAATGGGGCCTTCGCGCCACCGGCTCTTACGGCAATTTTGATGCCTGGCGCGGAAAGGTATCGCTCGACCTGCCCCAGATCGGCCCGTTTTCAATCAAGCTTTCATACCTGCACGACCAGATCGCAGGCGATGTTGCGAACACGCAAGCAGGGCGCGGGCTCAACATTGCCCTGCGCGCGCCTGAGTTCGGCACACAACGCTTTGTCGACCGGCTCGGCTACCGCAATGTCGATGCAGGACAAATCGCCGTTCATGGTGACTTCGGCAATCTGACTGCCGATTACCGGTTCGATTATACCGATTCCAACGCCTCTGGCCGCGCCATGCAAAGCTTCGGCGTAATCCCTGATGCATCGGGCCAATTGCTCGCGCCGATTATTGCTTTGCAGCCCTTCTTTGGTGGCCAAACCAACCTTGGCGTGAACGGCCCGCTCAATTCCGTGGCCGCTGCCACCAGCAACGAGCACACCGTGACCCAAGGCCACAGCCTGACGCTAACCTTGGAAGCCAATGATAATCTGACGGTGAAATCAATCTCCGCTTATCGCAAATTCCGCCAAGACCCGGTGGTTTTTGATCTGGGCGCCGCGGGCGGACTGCGCTTTACGTTCAACCAGTTGGGTGCTTTGATAACACCCGGCCTTACCCCGCAGCAGATTCAAGGCGCACTGTTCAATCCGGCAAATGTTCCGGGCGCGAATGATTACTTCTTCCCGCTGCTATCGGCGCGCGCGACCAACCAAAGCCAGTTCAGCCAGGAACTGCAATTCCAGATCACCAACGACAAGTTCGATCTGACTGCCGGTTTGTTCTACTTCCATGAACGCTCACCCGGAACCGAAGTGCTGGGCATCTTGTCACCGGCACCATCGGCTACAATCGTTCCCAGTCCGCTTGACGCTGTTTTTGGCAGTGGCATCACACGCACGGTTGGCGTCAATGATTCCATGGCCGGTTACGGCCAGGTGACAGTGCACCTTACCGATACGTTCGACATCACAGCGGGCTTGCGCGGTACGATTGATGATCGCGAACTGGAAATCACCGCTATTTCAGGCGCTCAGGGCGGTTCGCTCGGCATCGGCAAATACAAGGCCGAATACAAGAAGCTGACATACACCGGCATCGCCACATGGCGGCCAACCGATCAGACCATGATCTTTGCCAAGATCGCCAGCGGATATGTCTCGGGCGGCATTCTTAGCGGCATTCCCTATAAGCCGGAAAGCCTGCTGTCATACGAAGTGGGTGCAAAGACCCAGTTCCTGGACAACAAGGTCCGCCTGAACGTATCGGCCTATTACAACGACTACACCGACCTGCAGACCCAGAACTTCATCAATGGCCGGCAGTTCTTCGACAACGCAGGCAAGGCCAAGATCAAGGGCTTTGAAGCGGAACTTGATATTGTGCCGGTGCAAGGCCTTACCTTGTCAGGCAGCGCCTCCTATACCCACTTCGATTACGACACCTTCGTGCTAAACGGTCAGGAAGTCGCCTCGTTTGCCCGTCCAACCTACTTCTCGCCGTGGACCGGGCGCGCCGCTGCGATGTACAATTCGCCTGAATTCAAGGGCGGCGGTCATGTCATGGCCCTGCTCGAAGGGCGGTATCGCAGCTCGTACTTCCTGACCTCAACCCCGCTGCGCAATATCCTGACCGGCCAGCCCGCACTGGAAAACTTCAACAAACAACCCGGCTATTGGCTGCTTAACGGGCGACTGGGCCTTGCCGAAATGCCGGTTGGCGGGGGTACGGTTTCGATTTCCGCATTTGGTGAAAACCTCCTGAATGAACGTTATATCGGCTTCGGTGCGCCGGTGCTGCTGTTTACCGGCACGTTTGAACGCGGCCGCACTTACGGACTTGAAGCTACCATCGCGTTCTGAAAGTTACAGCCCCCGCCGCACATCACGGCGGGGGCCGTCTCTTCACGATTTATATTCGTCCCAGCACAGCGATGCTTCGCGGCTATCAAGATCAACCGCGCCCACAATGCCCAGCGCCTCGCGCGCTTCTGCCAGCGGCAGGTGGAAAACGTCTTCATATTTCGCCATGAAATAAGGGCCTGATTGCTCCCCCACGTCCATCCCGCAGCGGATGGCGCGCAAAACCGTGGGAAAGGCTGCGGGATAATGCAGGCCCGTGCGCGAAACCAATCGCAACGCACCCAGCAATTGTCCCGGATGGATAAGGCCGACAAGTTCTGCATCCAGAAAGCGCGGAATATTGCTCAGCCGCCCAAAATAGGGGACCAGTTCGCCTATGATGTCAAACCCGCCGCCGCACACGATATGCTCCAGATCGTGCGTCTGCCCGCTGCGAAGCGAAAAATACTGGAACTGGTTTTTCGGCTCGAAACGCGGCACGATATCGATCTCGAAGCCATTATCGCGCAAATACCTGCCAAAGATGTGGCCCAGCGAACCTGCGGGATGGCCCAGCAATTCATCCACCGTGAAATTCGATGAAAACCCTTCGGAAAACCACCGGTCCAGTTCGGGCCAGCGCGCGCGTTCTTGTGTAAACAGTGCCTCGATCCGGTCAATGTCGAACACGTCCGCCAGAATGCCATAGAGTTTGTGAGCATCAAGCGCAGTGGGTGAATCCTTCCCGCTCTTGCGCAGGAACGCCCCTGCCAGCCAATCGCGCAAGCGCGGCTCGTTCAAGTAGCGCGAACTGCTCACCAGAACGCTGCTGTCTGTCGGGATCGGCTTTGCACCTCGTGCCAGGTAGGGAAGATCATCGACCATCGCGGTTATCCTCTTGGAATCTTATACAGGGCCAGTGGCACGCGGACGGGCATTTCCAGCAAATGCTGCGCCATGCTCTTGGCCGCCGCATCAAATCGCGGTGAAAGGTTGATCCCGCCACCCTGCGCATCATGGACAACGATGTTGATCGCATGGGCTCCGGGCACATCGAAAATCTCGACCCGCGCATTTGCGGGATCGTCAAACAAGTGGCGATACCAATCAGTCACCGCGACAACTGACAGACTGGCCCGGATGAACGGCAGGAAAGCCGGTTTGCGGGCGATGGCCGCAACATTGAACAGCCGCCCCTTGTCACCACTGCGCGCCCAGGCCAATTCTATCAGCGGGACTTCCACCATTTCTCCGGCAGCATCACCCACCGGCACTGGCGGACGCACAATTACCGCCGGGTCATGTCCGGCCAGTACCGGATCGGTGAAGTCCAGCGCCTGCCCGTCAAGCCTGACCTGCGCTTGCGCCCGATCCCGCGCAATCAGGCCGAAGAACATGCCGGTCAGCGGAAAGGCGCGGGGCGCGGCAATGATCGGTGCAATGGATGTACCCACCGCCATGTTCATGATCGCTGTTGTCTGTTCACGGCCAAACAGCATTGCGGCTGCCGGTTGCGCGTGATCGACCACCACCTTCAATAACACCTCGCGCGGCGCCAGATCGCGCGCGCGCGGGCCATAGGCGGTTTCGGTGCCGATCACTTCCACATGGCTGCGCGTCCAGCCGGGCAAGCCGCGCTGCGCCAGCAGGCCTCCGGTGCGTTCCAGCAGCGCCTCAGCAGTACGTTCGGCTTTGGCCACCGCATCAATCCCCGTAATCGGGATCAGCGCCACAGACCGCCAGCCATCATCATACGTGCCGCATACTTTCAGCGAATTGGTCGGCGGATAGCCTTTTGCCCCCGCCACGCGCACGCGGTTCAGCCCCTCCTGTTCAACCGTTACACCGCTGAAATCGCACACAACATCGGGCACGAAATAGGCCTGCGGATCGCTCACCTCGTAAAGCAACTGCTCGGCAATCGTGCCCACCGATACCAGCCCGCCCGTGCCATCAGGCTTGGTCATAACCACGCTGCCGTCGGCGTGGCATTCGCCCAAGGGAAAGCCGATGTTGGCCCAATCGGGCACATCGCGCCAATCGGTAAATGTGCCGCCGGTCGCTTGTGCGCCGCATTCCAGCAAATGCCCCGCCACTGTGCCTGCCGCCAGCAGATCATAATCATCCGGTCCCCAGCCGAATTCATGGATCAGCGGCCCCAGGATCAGCGCGGAATCCACCACACGTCCGGTAATCACAATATCCGCGCCGGCATCCAGCGCACAGGCAATCGGGAACGCCCCCAGATAGGCCTGAATGCCGATATCGCCTTGCGGCAGCGGCGCTCCGCTATACATATCGCGCAAATCTTCGGCGCGCAGTTGCGGCAGCAAAGGCTCCACATCATCGCCCGTGACCGTCGCAACTTTAAGGTCCAATCCCTGATCGCGCCCGCGCTGCCGGATCAATTCGGCAAGGCCTTCGGGGTTCATGCCGCCCGCATTGGCAATTACGCGGATGCCACGCGCTTTCAATTCGGCAAGGTATGGCCCCACATGCAAATCGACAAAATCCGTGAGGAATCCAGATGCCGGATCGGCCTGCTTCATACGGCGGAACAGGCCCATCGCCCCCTCCCCCAGATAGTCAAACGCCAGATAATCCAGCCCCTCGACCGTCAACAGCCCCGGCACCGCAATCACGCTGTCATTCAGCGCCCCGCTCGCCCCGCCAATGCGCACGACTTTCCCGTTCCGGGCCTTGCCGGTCGCGACTTCTGGCATTGTCATCTCTCCAAAAGAACTCAATCGTTGGCGCCGGTCAGATCACGCGCAGCAATATAGCCAAAGGTCATGGCCGGACCGATCGTCACGCCTGCGCCGGGATAGCTTTCCCCCATCGAAGAGGCCGCATTGTTGCCCACCGCATAAAGGCCGGGGATCGCCACGCCTGCATTGTCCACCACGTGCGCGCGGGCATTGGTGCGCAATCCGCCATTTGTGCCGATGTCACCAGGATAGATCGGCATCGCGTAAAACGGCCCTTCGGTCAGCGGGCGCAAACATGGATTGGGCTGATGCCGGTAATCACCGTACATCTTGTCATAAGCCGCAACGCCGCGCTGGAAATCGGGGTCTTCGCCTTTGGCCGCATAGGTGTTGAAGCGCGCCACATTTGCTTCCAGTGCCGCCGCATCAACGCCCATTTCACGCGCCAATTCGCCCAATGTGCGCCCCTTTTTCAGGATGGTCTTGACCGCGCCCGATTGCAGCCAGTCCGGCACCAGCGGCAACAATGGCCCCATCGGAAACTGGTGGCGATAGCGGTTGTCAAACACCATCCAGCTTGGCGATGCGTCATGATATTCCAGATGACGCCGCGCCATCTGCTGGCCAACGATATGATAGGACGCAGCCTCGTTCAGGTAACGCTGGCCCTTCTGGTTGACCATGATGCAGCCTGGCAAAGCGCGTTCGATCGTGCAAAGCCGCCCGCGATCCTCGCCCGGAATATAGAATACAGGCGCAGCCCACGCCGATTGCATGTTCATCGTCCCCGCGCCTGCCGCAGCGCCCGCGCGGATCGCATCGCCGGTATTGCTGGTAACGCCGCCCGAATACTGCGCATTGCGATAAAGCGGCGCATTGGCATCACGCATCTGCTGGTTCTTGTCGAAGCCCCCGGCGGCCAGCACCACGCCTTTGCGGGTGCCGATGCGATAAGGCTTGCCATCCTTTTCAACGACGACGCCTGTCACTTTGCCGCCTTCTGTCACCAGTTCGCGCATCGGCGTTTTCAGCCAGACGTGCACTCCGGCTTCGTTCAGTGCGACGCGCAAACCGCCTGTCAGGGCATTGCCCAGCGTCAAGCGCCGGTCCTTGCGTGAAGTGAAGCGCAACGGCCAATCAAACCAATACTTGGCCATGTTGCGGCCAAGCCCGGTCAGCCAGCCTTTGCTGCGATAAAGCAGTTGGTACGTCTCGGCAAACGTCCAGTTGAGATACCCGAACAAACTTGCCGCAGGCGACGGGAAACGCTGCGTCTTCAGATCATCGCCCAGCAGCGTTCCATCAAACATTTCAGGCAGATGCGTGCGGTAACCCGTCACCGAGCCACCCGGATTTTCGGCATGATAATCGGGATAGGGCTGCGCTGTATAAACAACGCCGGTATTGGCCGTTACCCAGCGCAACATGGGTGCAGCATTATCGACAAACGCACGGATGTTTTCATCGGGCACATTATCAGCCGATAATGCACGGACATATTTGAACGCATCGTCCAGATTGTCTTCAAACCCGGCAGCCTTGGCCTGATCGCTGCCAGGAATCCAGATGCCGCCGCCCGAAGTCGCACTCGATCCGCCCCACAACTTGTCTTTTTCGATGATCAGCACATCGGCACGGTTCTTCGCCGCGATCAGCGCCGAAAGCATGCCGCCGGCGCCCGATCCCACAACGACGATGTCAACTTCCCTATCCCAACCCATTATGATGTGATCCCGCAAAGCGCCGCCCTGTGCCGGGCCTTTTCATTCGCATTCAACGAAAGTGCCGCCATTCACCGGGCCCTGTCAACACCATGCGTAAAATTTGAGGTATTAATTTACGTAAATATTAGTTCAATCAACTGCAATTGCCAGTGCCAGATCGGGCATGATCGGTGGTAACTGGTCCTGCAAAAACTTTACTCTCGCGCCAATAATCTGCGCGGCCATCGCCGGATCGCTATGCACCCAGAACCGATTTTGCGCCATCTGTTCAAGGAACATCGCGCTTGCCTGATCAATGTCCATCCCATGCGCGCGCATCATTTCGAACATCGCGCGGCGATGGCCGGCGGCACTTTCCGGCTCGCCAACCCCCGCCTCTGCATCAAAAATCGCAGTGCAGACCATTCCCGGAACGACGGCCGAAACGTGTATCGGCAGGCCCTTCAATTCCATTTCCAGATAAAGGCATTCGCTGAACGCCTGAACCGCATGCTTCGTCACGGTATAGGCGGTCTGCCCCGGCATTTGCCCGAACGCGCCAACCGATGAAAGATTGCCGATCCAAGCCTCTTTACCGCTGGCAATCATGTGCGGCACAAACGCACGAACGCCATGGATCACGCCGTGCAAGTTGATGTTCAGCGTGGCCTCCCATCGCGCGGCGGGCACTTCCCATGTGTTGCCCACCGTTTCGATCCCGGCATTGTTTATCAGCAAACGTACGGCACCATGCCGGTCAAACACCCGTTCGGCCAAACGGTCGAGTTCATCGGGGATGGCAACGTCCACCTGCTCAGCTTCGGCTTTGCCACCAGCTGCTACAATCGCCGCAGCGGTCGTCGCCGCCCCATCAGCATTAATATCGGTGGCAATCACAGTCATCCCCAGCGCTCCGGCCCGGCGCGCCAGTCCTGCGCCGATGCCGGATGCGGCACCCGTGATAACCGCCACACCATGATTGAAAACGTCTGCATCGCATGCCATGATCGCTCACCCTTGATTTTCGTAGCATATTCCATCATGCATTACGCAATAACAAGTCATAAGGCGCAAAAAGCGGCAAAGTGCAATCAAATCACGGATTGCGCGCAAACCGGCTGATGCATCGATCTTTTGGGAAAGCCAAACCTCGTGTCCTCCAATCTTTACCCGCACCTGCTTTCACCCGGCCGCATCGGCTCATTGGAAGTGAAGAACCGCATCGCTGTCACCGCGATGGGCGTCAGCCTGTCAGAAGACGATGGCACCGTCGGCGAACGCATGATGGCCTATCACGAGGAACAGGCGCGCGGTGGTGCCGGACTGATCATCTCGGGCGTGGCTGGAGTGGCTTGGCCAGTTGGTGCTGTGGCAATGCAGCAAACCGCAATCTCGGATGACCGCTTCATTCCTGCGCTCAAGGAAATGACCTGCCGCGTCCATGCCCATGGCGCAAAGATTGCCGCGCAATTGCATCACGGCGGCTTTGTCGCAGGCTATTCCGCAGCACGCTGGGGCCATCCGCTGTGGGGACCGGCATATCCCAAGCCGTTCAAGGGCGATTTCACGAACTTCTTCCTGCCCGAAGAAATGGGCGGTGTTGGTGGCGGCGCTATGCCGCAGCTCAAAATCCTGGAACAGGCCGATATCGACATCGCCGTGCAACAGTTTGCCCAAGGCGCGCGCCGCGCCAGGGAGGCCGGGTTTGACGGCGTCGAAATCCACGGCGGTCACGGCTATCTGCTTTCGTCCTTCACCTCGCCCTACATCAACAACCGCACTGACCAGTACGGCGGCAGCCGCGAAAACCGCCTTCGCCTGACGCTTGAGGTAATCGCCGCCATCCGCGCAGAAGTGGGCCGCGATTATCCGCTGTGGATCAAGCTGGATTCCCGCGAAGTGGGCAAAGACGGCGGTATCACCATGGAAGATGCCATCGCCAACGCAAAAATGGTCGAGGCAGCAGGTGTCGATGCCATTACCATCACATCCTATCACGATACCGGCATCGGCAAACTGCATTCGGAATCAAACATTCCGCATCTGGAAAACTGGAACCTGCCTGCAACGGCAGAAATCCGCAAAGCCGTAAAAATCCCGGTGATCGGGTCCGGCCGGATCGAAGTGGACACGGCCGAAAACGCGATTGCCAAAGGCGATGCCGATTTCATCGCCATGGGCCGCAAGTTGCTGGCAGACCCGCACCTGCCCCGCAAATTGACCGAAGGCCTTACCGAGAAGGTCCGCCCTTGCGTTTATTGCTACACATGCGTTTCCGCCATTTACGCAGGCCAGCCCACCCGCTGCGCCGTCAATGCAGGGCTAGGGCATGAATTTGAAGGCGAACCTGCCCCGGCCGGGACCAACGCCAAGCACGTTGCCGTCATTGGCGGCGGCCCCGGCGGCATGGAATCGGCCCGCCGCCTTGCCGCGCTTGGCCACAAGGTAACGCTGATCGAAAAATCGGACCGGCTTGGCGGAACGCTGCGCTTTGCCAGCCTTGCCTATGAACCCAACGAACGCATCCTTGAATGGCTGCGGCGCGAGGTGAAGGAAGCCCGGATTGACGTGCGCCTTTCAACGCTTGCCACGCCGGAATTGCTGAACACGCTGAACGTCGATGAAGTGATCGTTGCCACCGGCGCGCTGCGCAACATGCCCGCGATTGCCGGGGGTGATCAGGATCACGTCTATTCAGGCGATGACATGCGCAAGATGATGCTGGGCGAAAGCTCGGATGAACTGAAGCGCAAGACCGGCCTGTTCACGCGCCTTGCCACCAAAGTGGGCGCTGCAACAGGAGCCACGGCCAACCTCGCTCTTGTCCGGAAAGCCACGCACACATGGATGCCGCTGGCCGATACGGTCACTATCATCGGGGGCGAACTGGTTGGCCTTGAACTTGCCGAATTCCTGTGTGAGCGCGGCCGCACTGTCAACGTGATCGAAGAAGCCCCGCGCATGGGCAAAGGCCTGACGTTGGTGCGCCGGATGCGGCTGATGAGCGAACTTGCAGAACACGGCGTCGGCCTGCACAGCGGTGCCACCGACATCGTGATCGGAACTGACACCGTCAGCTTTACCGATGCTTCAGGAGCCCGCCAAAGCGTACCGGGCGGAAACGTCATCGTCGCCCAGGGCGCGCAAGGTAATCTTACGCTTGCCGATGCCCTGCGCAGCGCTGGCTTTACCGTTCACGCCATCGGCGATGCCAACGGCGTTGGCTATATCGAAGGTGCAATGCGCGATGCGCGGGCCGCAGTCAAAGCGATTGCCGCCTGAAAACAGGGCATTGCAACCGGTGGCTTGGGCCTGAAACTGCCCAAGCCACCGGATAGATCACAAGAAGTAATCGCCGTTCTGGCCGCCCATCAGCACCGTGGCATAATTGCGGGCAAAGCCGACCGGATTATTGGCCACATGCGCGCGTGACATGCGCACATCGCGCCACAATTCCTGAAACGCGCTGTCGCTGTAAACCGAACGGCCACCGGCAACATCCATCAGCAGGTCCATCGCCTCGATGCAGCGATCCGCAACAAGGCTTGCCTGATAGCGGTAACGCACGCGGTCCTCGATCGATGGCTTCCACTGCACCGCTTCCATCGCCTTGAAATTGCTGACCATCACAGCCAGACTTTCTTCGGCAAGGTTGGACGCCCGGGCAATCCGGTCCAGCACATCAGGATCGGTCGCGCTTTTGCTCATGTCAGTGGATGAAAGGCCCACGCGGTCCTTGAACAGGCTCAACGCATGGCGAACCGCACCAATGGCGCTGGTGTTGACCACGCGGATGAACACTTGCGCCCATGGCAGATCGTAAACCTGATCAGACTGGTGATGGACTGAATTGAACCCGTCCATCTGCTTGTGCGTGCGATGTTCAGGCACGAACACCGGCTCATCAATCACGATATCGTTCGATCCGGTGCCTTGCAGGCCCATCGTGTACCATGTGTCGTCAATCCGGTAATCGCTGGCTGGCACCAGAAACGTGCGATAGCCATCGCCGGGAATGACCCCGCCAAGCAGTACCCAGTTGCAGTGCAGGCACCCGCTTGACCAGCCCCAGCGCCCCGAGAGCATGAAGCCGCCGTCTACCGCCTTGGCCTTGGCGCCAACCGGATTGTACGAGCTTGAGATCATGGCATCGGGGCCATCTGCAAAGACCTCGTCCTGCGTCTGCGGTGCCATCAGCGCGATCTGGTAGTTGTGGACTGCCACAATGCCCAGCGCCCACGCGGTGCTCATGTCGCGTTCGGCAATGGCGATCTGATCGATGAAAAAGTCCTGCGGCGTCCCACCGGTGCCGCCGTGGCTGACAGGCGTGAAATGCCGGAAAAAGCCATCTTCACGCAGCGCAACAACCACCTCTTCCGAAATGCGCCGCGCCTTGCGCCCCTGCGCGGCATGTTCCGCTACAAGTTCCAGCGTTTTCGACGAAATCGCCATACCCTCAACTCCCATCCAATCTGTGCGTAAGCAGATTCTTCTGCCATTACGCAATAGTAGCTTTAATGAACGACTAAACCAAACTTTGCATTTATAAAACTGCCAAAAGCAACTGTTTGCCCAAAGGGGCACTTGTCTGCACTACAACCGCGCCCGGGCAAGCCAAGCTGCGACCCGATCGCCCGCTCCGCGAACTCCAAACCCCAATGCGCAAAAACTGGAAACTTACCGTTTTTGCAAGTCCAATGGGTTTTTAATTGACGATTTGCGTATTCAATGCAATTATAAATTACGAATGCCGTCAACTTTACGGCATATCGATTCGGTTTGGAGAGACCTGAAATATGGCTAGCGCAGTCGCCATGCCGCAGATGGACAGACATCCGTCAGGGGAAGAGCTTTTAGCGCGCGCCCGCGCAATGATCCCGACCTTGCGCAAGCGGGCGCAGGCATGCGTTGCAATCCGCGATGTTCCGGCTCAATCCATCGCAGAGATGCAAGAGGCGGGCTTTTTCCGTATTCTTCAGCCAAAGCGTTGGGGCGGCTATGAAATGCACCCGAATGTCTTTTACGATGTGCAGAAGGCCCTTGCCGAAGGCTGCATGTCCACCGGCTGGATGTATGGCGTGGTGGGCTGCCACCCCTATGAAATCGCGCTGTTCCATGAACAGGCCCAGGCAGAAGTCTGGAGCGACGACACCTCGACACTGGTATCGTCTTCCTATCAGCCCGTCGGCAAGGTAACACCTGTCGAAGGCGGCTTCCGCCTGTCCGGTCGCTGGGGATTTTCCACCGGATCGGTGCACTGCAAATGGGTGGTTCTGGGCGCGCTTGTGCCGCCAACCGAACCCGGCGGTGCGCCCGATATGCGCGCATTCCTGCTGCCCCGTGCCGACTACACCATCGACACCGATCGCTGGCACGTTTTCGGTCTTCAAGGCACTGGCAGCCATGACGTAATCGTCGACGACGTTTTTGTGCCCGAACACCGCACCCACCGCTCGGTCGATGGCTTTTTGTGCGCCAATCCGGGGCAGGAAACCAACACCGGCCCGCTCTACACCCTGCCATGGGCACAAGTGTTCATGCGCTCTGTCTCGACTGCAGCCTTCGGCGGCGCGCGCGCTGCAATCACGGCCGCGCGCGAAATTTCGGCCTCGCGCGTTTCAACCAACACCGGCAAAGCGTCGAAGGATGACCCCTTCCTGATGGCCGCCATCGCCCGAGCCCATGCCGAAGTCAGCGAAATGGAAACCACCCTTCGCGTCACTTTCGAAGACCTGATGGACATTGCCGAGCGGGGCGAGGCCATCCCGATGGAAAAGCGCACGCTCTATGCCTATAATTCGGCCAGTGTGGTGCGCCGCATGGCCGATCTGGTAGATGATATGGTCAAGCTTCTGGGCGGCCGCGCGATCTACAATTCCAGCGCCATCCTCCAGCCATGGCTCGATCTGCATGCCGGTCGCGCCCACGTCGCCAATGATCCGGCCAACCGCACCGGCGACGTTGTCGGCGCGATGGGCGGACAGGCTCCCGGCTTTACCTTCCTGTGAGCGGAGCGTAACTCATGGCTGAGATTGCCACCACAACGCACCGCGTTTCGGGCGGATATGATATCGTCATTGCAGAAGCGGGCGATGCAGCCGCACCTGCCGTCGTGTTCATCCACGGCAGCGGTCCCGGCGCGTCGGGTGCGTCAAACTTCCGTTCGAACATCGATGCCTTCGTAAATGCCGGTTACCGCGTCATCCTGCCCGATCTGATCGGCTATGGCGGATCGTCAAAGCCCGAAGGCATTGATTACACGCTGCAATTGTTCACCGACACGCTATACGAAGCACTGCTGACGCATGGCATCATTTCGGCCAGCCTCGTGGGCAATTCGCTGGGCGGCGGCATTGCCTTGCTGATGACACTGGATCACCCCGGTTTCACCCGCAATCTCGTGCTGATGGCACCGGGCTGCGTGGCGGAACGCGAAAGCTATTTCGTAATGCCCGGCATTGCCAAGATGATGTCAAACTTCGGCAGCCCCGATTTCAATCTCGCCGAACAAAAGCGTCTCGTCTCCAATCTGGTCCACCCTGATTTTGCCCCCAACATCCCCGATGCGCTGGTGGCCGAACGCTTTGAAGTGGCGCGCACCCAGCCACAGGACGTGCTGATGCGCATGCGCACGCCCGATCTGTCGCCGCGCCTGCCCGAAATCACCCAGCCGGTCTTCGTGCTATGGGGCCTGAACGACGAATTCTGCCCCGAGGCCCACGCGCGCCTGTTCCTTGACCATTGCCCCGATGTGCGCGCCATTACCTTTGCCCGCACCGGCCACTGGGTACAGGTTGAACGCGCCGATGAATTCAACGCCTATGCCATCGAGTTTCTCAATGCCCGCCGATAAGATCGAAAAGTTCGGAGCCGCGCTGTACGAAGCCCTGCGCCAGCGCAAAACCATCGCCCCGCTGATCGAACAGGACCCGTCGCTCACCCTCGATGATGCCTATGCGATCAACCTCGATTTCCTGTCGCGCCGCGTGGCCGACGGGGAAAAGGTGGTGGGCAAGAAAATCGGCGTTACCAGCAAGGCCGTGCAGGATATGCTGGGCGTCCACCAGCCCGATTTCGGTTTCCTGACCGACTGGATGCTTGTTGAAGGCGACATCGATATTGACGCCAAAGGCCTGATCGCCCCGCGTGCCGAAGCGGAAATCGCGTTCATCCTCAAAAGCAGCCTCAACGGCCCCAGCGTGACCGCTGCCGACGTTCTGGCCGCCACCGAAAGCGTCGCGCCCTGCTTTGAAATCGTTGATAGCCGGATCGATGACTGGAAGATCAAGATCGTCGATACCGTATCGGACAATGCATCTTGCGGCGTCTATGTGATCGGCAAGGAACGGCTTGATCCCAATGGGCTCGATCTGCCCAATCTGCACGTCGCCGTGACCAAGAACGGCGCACCCCTGTCAGAGGGCTATGGCCATGCCGTGCAGGGTGATCCGGCACAGGCAGTGGCGTGGCTGGCCAACACCCTTGGCGCTTATGGCGTCACGCTGAATGCAGGCGATGTGATCCTGTCGGGCAGCCTCGTTCCATTGGCCCCTGCGGCCAAAGGTGACCGGTTTGAAATGACTTTGAGCAACGCCAGCGTCCCCTTGGGCACGTGCGTTGCAAACTTCGTATAAGGATATTGGCAATGGCACGGGTTAAGGCCGCAATCATCGGTTCGGGCAATATCGGCACTGATCTGATGATGAAAATGATCAAATATCCGCAGAACATGGAACTGGCCATCGTCGTGGGCATCGACGAAAAGTCGGAAGGTCTTGCAATGGCGCGCGAACATGGCATCGCCACCACGCACGAAGGTCTTGAAGGCCTGCGCAAACACCCGCTTTACAAGGACATCGGCATCGCATTCGATGCCACCAGCGCCTATGCCCACAAGGTCCACGATGAAGCCTTGCGCGCCGACGGGATTCAGGTGGTCGATCTGACCCCCGCCGCCATCGGCCCCTTCATCGTGCCTCCGGTGAACATGGAAGCCAACCTTGGCGCACCCAACGTCAACATGGTCACATGCGGCGGACAGGCCACAATCCCGATGGTGGCTGCCGTCAGCCGCGTCGGCAAAGTGCATTATGCCGAAATCGTTGCGTCAGTCTCCTCGCGCTCAGCAGGCCCCGGCACCCGCGCCAATATCGATGAATTTACCCGCACAACTGCCCGCGCCATCGAAGAAGTGGGCGGCGCAACGCGCGGCAAGGCAATCATCATCCTCAACCCCGCCGAACCGCCTATGATCATGCGCGATACCGTGTTCACGCTGTCGGAAGGCGCGGATGAAGACGCCATCCGCCAGTCCGTCAAAGACATGGTCGCCGAGGTGCAAAAATACGTGCCGGGCTACCGGCTGAAGCAGGAAGTCCAGTTCGAACGCTATGGCGATAACAACAAGCTGAAGATCCCCGGCCCAGGCGAATTCTCCGGCGTCAAATCGATGATCATGCTCGAAGTCGAAGGTGCAGGCGATTACCTGCCCAGCTATTCGGGCAACCTTGACATCATGACCGCCGCCGCCAAAGCCACCGGTGAACTGCTTGCCGCGCGCCGCATGGCCGCAGCGGCTGCTTGAAGGAAACACGGACAATGACCTCAACCTTCAACGTGGAAGCGGGCGACAAGCTCTATATCCAGGACGTCACCCTGCGCGATGGCATGCACGCCATCCGCCACATGTACGGCATCGATCAGGTCAAGGCGATTGCCTCGGCCATCGACAAAGCGGGCGTCGATGCCATCGAAGTGGCGCATGGCGATGGCCTTTCTGGTGCCAGCTTCAATTATGGCTTTGGCGCGCACACCGATTGGGAATGGCTGGAAGCTGTTGCCGAAGTGCTCACCACTTGTGTACTCACCACCCTCATCCTGCCCGGCGTCGGCACGGTCGAGGAACTCAAGCGCGCCTATGACATCGGCGTCCGCTCGGTCCGCGTGGCCACGCACTGCACCGAAGCCGACGTATCAAAGCAGCACATCGGCATCGCGCGTGATCTCGGCATGGACGTTTCAGGCTTCCTGATGATGAGCCATATGATCGAGCCTGAACTGCTGGCCAAGCAGGCCCTGCTGATGGAAAGCTATGGCGCGCAGTGCATCTATGTCACCGACAGCGGCGGCGCGCTCGATATGGACGGCGTCCGCGCCCGGTTTGAAGCTTATGACCGCGTGCTGAAGCCTGAAACCCAGCGCGGCATGCACGCCCATCACAACCTTTCGCTGGGCG
>JADYXV010000030.1 GCA_020853995.1 Novosphingobium sp. | reverse complement strand
TCAGGCCATCGCCCGAACCCGAACGCTGGATCAAAAGAAGATACTGCAGGTTCGCTTGAACGCCAGTGTCCATATCGAGGCTGTCGTCGTCAGCACCGACGGCTATGTAGTGCTTCATGTTGACCGAGCCGCCGAAGAATTCAGCGCCATCGTCCGAGCTATTGTAGCTCTGGATGAAATCAAGCTGCGTGCCCGATCCGGTGCCTTCCAGCGTCAGTGCCTGAAGTTCGCTGTTCGAACCAAGCACGAAGCCCGAATAACGGATCTGCACGTACTTCATGGTGCCGCTGTTATCAGCGCTGTTTGTGCCACCATAGATGGCCGGATCAGCCGCACCTTCCGTCTGACGCTCGCAAGTGCTGGCAACGCCCGTGCTGGCGACAGCACCGGTGGTGCAATCGGTGATTGGAGCACGGCCCATCAGCACCACGCCACCCCACTGACCTTGTGACGTTTCGGTGTTCAAACCAAGCACGTTATCGCGGCTGGTGAAGATGATTGGCGAAGTGGCCGTGCCGGTTGCGTTGATGCGGTTGCCACGGTTGACGGCAAGCCATGAAGTGCCGGTGTTGCCGAATACGATGACACCAGGCTCGATGGTCAGCGTGACAGCATTGGTCGTGCTGCTGAAGCCAGCGTCCGTGCCTACGTCAACGCGGCCATTAAGCTGATAAAGCAGGCCAGGAACCTTTGGCAGGGTCGACGAGGTGTTGATGCGCGACGGCAGGCGACAAACGCGCCATGAACCTTGTGACGATGTTACGGTACCAGCGTCGAAAAGACCCTGTGGGTCAGAGATAGTCGGACAACCGGCAGCTGCCGTCACTGTCGGAGCGGCAGTCGCTGTAGGCGTCGGCGTTGGTGCAGGCGTTGGCTGGTTGATGGTTACGTTGCCACCAGTGCCGGGCGAGGCAATATCGGTAGGGCCGCAGCCGGCGAGCGCGATGGCGCTGCAACCAACCAGGAACAGGCCGTGGAAATTCTTCACGTGGTATCCCCCATGGATGATGGCAGGATCTATTCCCGCCGGGTCGAGGGGTGCTCTACGGACCTAAAGTGACAGCCTGTTTGCGGTTTCATGACAGGAATATTTCATCTGGCATGACTTTGATGTGACGAATTCCGCAGAAGTCGCGGAAAGGGGCCGGTTTAATGATTGCAGATTTATGACAATGTGACAGTTTGGTTGCACTTGGCTGAGAATCACATAGTTTCTGTTTCAGACAAAAGATCGAAACGGAGAGCTGCACATGAGCATGAGCCTTTTCCTCGCCGCCGCGCTGATGGCGCAAGCCCCTGCGACACTCACGGTGCCGGCCCCATCAATGCCTGCAACCGACGTTGGCTATCATGAATTGATGGCTGGCCGGCCAGAAGCCGCAATTGCGCGGATTGAGCGTAACGGCCTTGCCAAAGCGGGCGATCCGCTGGCGTTGATCAACCTTGGCACAGCCTACAAGATGCTGGGCCGCAAGGATGAGGCAGCACGGTTGTATCGCGCTGCTGCCAGCAGTGACGAACGCTTTGACGTGGAATTGGCCAATGGCCGCTGGGTCGATTCGCGCCGCGCCGCCAATCTGGCCATCGCGCGCATTGGCAGCGATGAAATGCTCGCCCTGAAATGAGTGTAACACCCCGGCCCTGCAATATGGGCCGGGTGTTGCATTAGGAAAGCAGCATCGCCGGAACAAGGCGATCTTCGGACTGCTTCAATGCGCGTCAGTCTTTGGGTTTGACGGTGACCCAGACATCCACCGGCGTAATCACTTTGCCCGGTGCTGGCTTGCCGATGTCGATACGCTCGGCGGTCACCAACTCCCCTGTTTCCAGGTTAAAACTGGCCCAAGGCTTGGGCATGCGCCCGAATGTCATCTTTTGAATAGGCCGTCCGGTGACGGTGTTCATGATTGTTGCGGTAATACCCATACGCGGCGGCTAGCGGCGTCAGGTGCGGTTTGTCCACCGGACCGCTGGGGATAAGTGGCGCAATCAAAGAGAAGTCTGCGCCAAGCGTATCCTTTCTGGCAATTGCAGGCCTTGTCGTGCTAGGGGCCACGCTGCAACCTTGGTGATATCGGAAACAGAGGCCCTTGGCCCCTTCCCTGCTGTCCTTCAAGTTCTTGCAAAACCCGCATGTTTTCATGGCCGGGACGACATTCATATCAAAGGTTTTCGAGTACGGATTGATGGCAGGATACAAGGAACCAGGATTTAACGACCGGATCGCGGCCGCAGCAACAGCGCGCGCCAAGGCGCTTGCCCGTTTGCAGGCAAAGCCCGCCCTCGATCCCGAGGCGCTGGCTGAACAGGTTGCCAAGGCCGCAGAACGCGAAGCCGCACAAGCCGCCAAGCGCGCAGCCGTACAGGCTGAACGCGAAGCCAAGCGCGCAGCAGAACTTGCTCGCAAACAGGAACTGGCCGAAGCCGCACTGGCTGCGATCAAGCCTGAAATGACCGAGGCCGAGCGCAAGGCGGCCCGCGATGCGCGTTACGCCGCGCGCAAGGCACGCAAGAAGTAGTACAGGACATCGAAGTACTGGAACCGCTGCCCGGGCACGACTGGATCGGTACGGCGCACATCCCCAATGGCGTTGAAATCCGTCTGATGAAGCGTGGTGACGAGTTCACCATTCTGCTTGAGCATACCGAGTTGATGGGCACGCGCGCCAGTGGTTCGGAAGAAGCACTGGCGACGATGACTCATGATCGGCTGGGCGAGCGCGAGGGTGCCGAATGGCTGATCGGCGGCTATGGCATGGGCTTCACCCTGCGCGCGGCCTTGGGTTGCGTGGCCGAAGATGCATCGATCACGGTCGCCGAGATCGTGCCCGAAATCATCGAATGGGCGCGCGGGCCGATGCACGTGCTGACCGACGGCTGCCTTGATGATCCGCGGGTGATGCTGGTCAATGGCGATGTCGCCTTGTTGATCGATTCAGCGCGCGAGGCTTATGACGCGATTCTGCTCGACGTGGACAATGGCCCCGATGGCCTGACGCGCGAGGTGAATGACGAACTGTACCACCGCGATGGCCTGCAAGCCGCAATGGCAGCCCTTCGGCACGGCGGTATTCTTGCCATCTGGTCCGCCGAGCACGACGACATCTTTGCCAAGCGTTTGCGCGACACAGGCTTTGACGTAGACGAAGTGATCGTGCGCGAAGTGATTGACGAGCGCGATCTGGACGCAAACGGGGAAAAGGGCGGGCGACACATCATCTGGTTCGCCCAAAAGCCCTGATCCCCTGCTTCCTGATAACGGCCTTATCGTGTCGCAGTACCAGGCGCCGGTAGCGCATTTCCCGCAACAAGCGGTTTCGCACCATCACCCAACAAGATAAATGCCGCCCAATAAAACGGATGCGACGTATTGGGATCATCCATCAGCTTTTGCTGTGCGGATGATAGCGCGTTCGCCAATTCCTGTCCCGGCTTTGATCCGATGACGCCGCCAATAAGGCGCTTGGTTGCATCAAAATCATCAGGCACTGGCCAATGGCTGGCGATAACGGTGCGAGCGCCCGCGCCAACAAACGCGCGCACCAGTCCGTCCAGCGCATAGTTCCCGCCTGAGGTTACCCCTGCTTCGCGGCTGGCAGCGACTGTGGCCATGCCGGCAGTGTCGCAAGCCGACAAAATCACGAGATCGGCATTCAGGCGCAAATCGAAAATTTCGCGGAAGCTGAGCAAGCCGTCCGAGCCAGCATCGCCAAAGCTGGTGACCAAAGCCGGACGGGCGGGGCAATCTGCGCGAGGGGCGGTAACCAGTCCGTGCGTTGCAAAATGCAGCACGCGGTATTGATCAAGGTCATTGGACGAAAGCAACGCACTGTCATTGAACGCAGCTTCGGTCAGCACCGAACTGCCCCCCACTTTCAGCGTCCGCTGGGCATAGAACAATTCATCGGCAGAAATGGGGTTCTGCCACGTTGCCAGCGGCCAATCACATTCGTCCGCAACAGCTGCTACGGGACGCGCCGTCGGCTTCGCGTTCTTGCCAAGCCCCAGGTAATTGCGCGGCGCGGTGGAAGCCGCCAGTTTGCGCAAATCCAGAAAGCCTCGCGAACTGACCGCTATCGAAACTTCACGCCCTTTGCCCAGCCAGTCGATTCCGGTGAAATCGAACGGATCGCCATCCGGGCTTTCCATCCGCTTATCATATTCGGCAACGCCCTTGTCCGAAGCGACCAGCACCGTTGGCGGAAGCTGCAGCATCCCGCCATCAGGTTCGAAGATCAGGTGCTTCACTTTGGGCAAGAGCGCTTCGACGGGGTTGAACAGCACTTTGTAAAGCGCACGGGATTTTGCCAGATCAAACGGATAATTGACCTGCTGGCCATTCTCGACTTTCACGATTGTATCGCGAATTTCCTGCACCGATTTCGTTAGCGTGGCAGGCGTTAGGCCGGTGTCGAAGACCTGTGCCGAAGCAGACGTAGCGAACAGACTGTAAACGCGCTCGCCCACGATCATCAGCTTGTAATATGCCTCGCCTGAGGTGAGCGCGCCTTGCAATTCGGCAAGGTCGACGCTCTTGGGTGCGAGCACATTATAGCGTGGATAGGCTGCCAGTTTGCTGACGAGGCCGGTCTGGTCGCGCTGCATCGAAGCAAGGTTTTCCTGTGCCGATTTCAGCGCGGCAACGTCCTGCGGGGTTGGCGCTTCCAGTGCCGACAGCGCTGCAACTGTAGCCTCGGTCCGGGCGATTTCGCGTGTGCGTGTAACCGACAAGCGAAAGAGCGAAGCGGCTTCGTCGTTGCCTTCGGACAATTGCCTCGCAAGCACGGCCTGCGTCTGGGCAACGCCCGGCCGTTGCAGGACTTGCGATGCGTTGAACACCGCTTTCGATGCGCCATCATCCCCCGCCTTGGCCAGAAGGCTGAAATAGGGCGCGAGCAATTGGCGCAAAGTGGTTCCGGCATCAGGCACGGCCTGGCTGTCTTCGACGACTTTGGCATAAAGCGTCAGCGCGCCTGCCTCATCCCCGGTGCGGCCCAGCCAACCCGCCTTGCGCGCTTGTGCCGAAAGCAGTGCAGGCGATTGCGGGAAAGCGGTGGCAATGATGCGGACAGCCCGGTCAAACGCGGTGCCGGCATCCGCATTGCGGCCTTGCGCTTCGGCAAGCAAGGCCAGTTCGATCTGGATTTCCGAGCGCAGCCAGGCTGCCGATGCAATGCGCCCGCCGCGTACGGCATCAAGCCTGTTTTCTGCAGCGGTGAAGCCCGCAATCGCCGCATCAAGCTGCCCTTGAACCCGTGCTGCGGTGGCGCGCAAAGCATTGGCCTGTGCATCAAGGATCTCTGCGCGCTCTGTATCAGACAGGCCGGGATCGACTGCACCAAGACGCTTCAACGCCTTGTTTTCACGGTTGATCTCTTCAGCCAATGGCATGTTTATAAGACCGGCGGACAAACTGTTCCGGTCAAAAGTGTCGCTGATTTCGTCAACGTTTACAGCCAGCGCCTTGAGCGCGGCAACGGGCCTGCGCTGGTTCAGTTGATTGATCGCCCGGTAATTGCGGATCAGCCGTTGGGTCAGTCCATCGCTGCGCGACGCCGCATCGCTGGCCTGCGCAAACAAACGATCTGCGGCGGTAAAATTGCCAAGGTTCGATTGTTGCAAGCCCTGGTTGGCAAGCGCCTCGGGCAGCCCTACCCCGCCCGACGACCGGTCCCGCGCAGCAAGCGTTTCAAAGAACTCTGACGATTCGGCGAAACGCCCGCCATTGTTGCGCAGATACCCTTCATCACGTGCGCCAAGCCGGTCAAGCTGGCCGGCTTGCACGCGAGCAAAAGCAGCCGGATCGCTGACTTCGGTTGTAGCCACACGAATTTCACCAGCTACCGGCAGATCACGAACCGCACTGGCCAGGGCAAGTCGGAGCGCAGGATCATATCCGGCAAGGCCTTCGACGAAATAGGTAACTTTTCCACGACTTAGAAGGTAACGCTTATAATCTATGCCAGCTTTTGCATCCTGGCATCTGATCGCGTTCACGCTGCCGATTTCCGCGATTTCCGCTGCGGTGACGGGGCCGCAATCAAGCTTTGAGGCATCAATTCCGGATGGTTCAGACGCAATGTCAACATCGCGGCGCACCGCAATCATGGTGCCGATTGCACCAGCCGCATCGCGACAACCAAGGCGGTATCCGCGATCAAAAATGCCGACAAGCCGTGGATCACGAGGGGCATTTTGAGCTGTGCAAGTGACGCCGCTGGTGCCGATCCGGAACGAATTGCGCACCGACAATGGCTGTTGCGCCTTTTCAGCAGCAATGGCTGGCAGCGACAGCGAAAGCATCAACGCGGCCTGCCCCAACAGTGCGGCGCGGCGCAGAGTCCGGCTGGCAGGGGCTTTGTTCTGCGTGCTCACTGTGCTTCCCCTTCTGCACTGTTTTCATTCACCACCGAACCGATCAGCGACGGGTTGCCGCTGCCTGCAACAGGCGTTTCGATCATCGCTTGTGGCTCCAGCGGTTTGCTGTCGATGATCTGCGGCGGTGGCGCAATGGGACTGGTAGCCTTTGCTGCCTTCGCAGCAGCCTCTTTTTGTGCCTCAGTCTCGTCCGGTGACTGTTCATCGCCGCTATTTTCAGCAGCAACGGGTTCTGTAAACTCTGGCGTATTACCGAGCGTATTGTTCGAGACCATCAAGATCTGGCCAGCTACAGCGGGGATCGGATCGCTCTCTTGGGTGGGCACGCAAACTGCTGCAGTCAATGCGCAGGCATTTACCGAACTGCTGGCGGTGTAAAACTCAAGCGTCGTCGCATTTTCGATGACCAGATCACGGGCGGCAAACCCGCTGACAATGCCTGCGCCTGTTTGCCATTTGCCATTTACGATGACCGCAATGCTCGCCGGAGATGCGTTGGCCGGTGGATTAAGATCGGTGAAATCAAAGTCGGCAAAGAAACCTGCCGGATCAAGCCTGGTACCAGTGTTTTGAATGTACAGCGTACCGGTCGGGAAAAGATCAAGTCCGAGTGCGCGCAACACACCTGCAGGCCTTTGTACGGCAGCCGGGCGGTTCAGATCAGCGGCGTGCCCGAAATAAAACGGATCGGCTGCCAATTTTTCAAGAATGCTGCCGCTGGCAACGTGGATGTTAGTAGCTGCAATCTCGATGGTGCCGCCAAGCCCTGTTCCGGTTTGCGTCAGCGATATCGAGCCGGTAGCTGCATCAAGTTCAAACCTGCCAGTTGCAAATTCGATCACATTGGTTCCGGCAAAGCCTGTGCCGGTGACATTGCCAACGATGCGGATTGCGCCACCGGGCACCTGTGTCTGACGATTGCCGGTGCGAAACACCAGGCGTCCCGTGCCACCTGCAAGATTGCTGGCACCGATGCTTCCACCGGCCGTCAGCGCCAGATTGCCGATCAGCATATCGACCGGGTTGGTGGTTACATCAACCGCACCAATCGCCAGTTCAGCCGTTGAAATCAGACCGAGTTCTGCGGCAGAAAGCGCATAGCCTGTCCCCGACACGCCATCGCCGATAATGGCTGGTCCACTCCCCGTCGCAACAAGGCCGATACTGCCGCTTGCGGTTGTCCTGAGGCCTGACAGAACAAGCTGTCCGAAGGGATTGGCAAGAGTGCCGTTATCGATAATGCTGATGTCTGCCGAAGCGATCTGCATGGTCGGGGCCTGCCAGCGCTGACCAACCGTCACCAGCCCATCGGATTCAACCGTAAGCCCGTTGAATGCAGCGATGAATGAACCGGTCATGTTGCCATGGCTGAAGGACACGAATTGTCCTGCGACCAAAGCGCCGGTGTTGACCGCGCCTGCGACACGAACCGGGCTGGCGGCCAAAAGTGCGGTGTAATTGGTTGAAGCAGAGCGCAGGAACGTTTCGGTGGCCATCGTATTGCTGGCGATCAGCACCGTGCCCGTGGCATTCGTGATCGATGCCGGATTGATGGCGCTTGCCGGAACGCCCGGCGGCAGGACGGCACCGGCAAAAACCAGCCCGGTCGTTACATTATTGCCTGACAGCAAGATAACATTTCGCGCGCTGATCGGTCCTGTTACGGAAAGGGATTGCGCGGCGTTCACCAACACGTCTTCAGTGGCGCTGATACCGGCCGTAGCTATGCTGCCGCCCAGTGATGCCACTTTGACGCCCAGCGTGTTCGAACGCAGCGCGCCAGTGGAAATGGTGCCATTGGCGGTAAGCTGGAGCATGTTGGCAGCACCAAGATTGCTTGAGGTCAGCGTGCCTCCCGCGTTTATCAGCAGATTGCCCGATCCTGTTGCCGATGGCTGCACCGCGATGGCACCGCCGGCAAACGCCCCTAGGGTTGACGCGGTAAAAGCAGTGGCCGTGACGGGACCAGCGATGGAGATCGGACCAGGTGTCGGCGCAACAGGCGCTGCTGCGAACACAAGATTTGCGTTAAAGCCGTTGGCCGATTGGCCCAACGCTTCCATAGAAGCATCAGCAATGAGTATCCGGTTCGTTGCGCTCAGCCCCCCAGTTGCAACACTGGCCCCCCCGAGCAACAGCATATCATATGCAGTGGCCTGCCCGGTGGTGATCGCCCCACCTGCGAAGACACCAAGATTGGACGCTGCAAAAATTGATCCTGCAGAGATGCTTCCCAAGGCGCGCAAGTTGATCGAATTCAGCTCACCATTCGCACCGGTTGGTACACCGATACCCGCCGAAAGGTTGCCCGTGGTTATATTGCCTTGGCCTTGCGCGCGGATAAATGTCGTCGCGATGAGATTGCCGGTTTCGATTATGCCGGGAGCGGTCAGCTCTATCGATTCAGCCGACACGTCATCAATCGACAGGGTTGTGCCTGCGGAAGCTTGCAAGAAACCATTAGCGAAAATCGAGCCCAGGTTGATACTGCCAAGCGCGTTCAGCAACAACGGCCCCTGGGTTGAAAGATTGGCGTGAGCAACAAGATCCTGACCCGAAACCAGCGTGATTGCGTTGGTGCCGGTCAACGTTCCAAGCGTTGCCGGGGCAACAGGATCAAGCGCCCAGTTCACTGCATTTATGGTGACCGTACCCGCCGTCAATGACGACTGGTCAAGCCGCAATGAAGTTGAAGTCGAGGTTGCAAGTTCGAACAGGCCAGCAATCGTTGCGGTAGAGTTCGTCATCACAACGGGATCAACGATGTTTGACGATGCACCAGAGCCCGCCAGAGAAACGATCGAAATGCTATCAGCAACAATTGTGCTGTCTTCGATCTGGAATGCGGCTGCCTGGCCCGCTTTGGTTGCGGTTCCGGCACTCGAGCCCGTTCCGCCCAAGGCTGTGGATGTAAAGATCAGATCTGAAGCAACGAGGCTACCGCGTTGAGCAGGCTCGTTTACCCGGCTCTTGAGCAGAGCCAGACTTCCGGCAGGCTGCGCCGGATTGGCGCTGCCGATTATCGCGTTACCGCCTGACCCTGCACTGATACCCGCGCCACCATTGCCGCCGATCGCATCTGTCCGCCATTCGCCAGTGCCGGTGATAGTAACCAGTGAACCCCTGACATCCAGTGATGCGGTGCCCCCCAACGCGGTGCCGCCAGCACCGCCAAGCCCTGCGGCAAAGCCAGCATCGCCCGCGCCACCATTACCGCCAGTGGCAATGGCAGTTGCATTGACCGATGCAAAAGTGGCCGAACCGAGATTGATGCTACCGGTGGGGTCCCCGCTGACGGTGCCAACCCGGACTGTCCCGGCAGTCGCATTGCCGCCAACACCGCCAGCATTTCCAACGCCGTCACCGCCGATCCCGCCGGTGGCGTTGGCAGACGCATTCACGCCGCCCAACTGCAAAGTGCCATTGCCGGCGCTGCCTGCCATCAGCACGAAGCCGCCTTGGGCCTGCCCCCCGGCGCCGCCCGGAGTGGCATTCGCGTTGAGGAATGTAACAGCACCGCCAACCGCGGCTGCGGTTACGTTCACGTCTGAAGCGATTATCGAGCTTGGCCCTGCGTTGGAATTCAGGGCTATCATGTTGATGACGCCACCCGTGGCAGCGCCGCCTGATCCCCCTACTTTGCCGGCGGCGCCTGTTCCCCGCGACGCTACAAGCAGACTGTTCAAGGCAAGACTGCCCTGCCGGGCCGAAATGCTGATCTCGCCGCCGATACCCGCACCTGCGTCAAAACCTTCTCCGCCGGTGCCATCAGCAAAGATGCTTGTGAAGCCACCGACGCCGAGCACTCCCCCTGCACCAGAGGTTAGTGCCGTGCCTGCGCCCAACTGGGCAAAGCCGCCCGTCCCGACGCCTCCTGTAGCGGTTGCATCAAACAGATTGCCAGCGCCCCCGATCCCCGATGCATCAATGACAAGGTTCGATCCCAGCGTGGCCAGCCCGCCCTGCAAAACGACCGATGCAGTACCGCCCGTACCGTTGCCACCTTGCACTGCCAGAAGAGCGTCTGAATCCGAACCGCCGATGCCGATTGCAGTGACTTCGACAGCGCCTGGAGAGTTGAGCAGGCTTGCTCCGATGCTGGAAATGCGGGCGGTTCCGCCTTGACCTGTTCCGGCAGGGCCGCTGCCGCCAACGGTGTTTCCTAACCCGTTAGCATTGATCCGCACACCGCCAAGCAATTGGGCCTGGCCTCCATCTAGGCTGATTTCAGCCAGTCCGCCCGTGCTGAGATATGGCGCACCAGGATCTTCGTTGAAACCGCCGCTGCCAAGCGCTTCCAGTTGGGTGGCCAAGTTAACGCTGACTGCTCCGCCCAAAGCCGCTTCCAATGTGACCTGACCACCGGTGCCTGCGGATGATCCGAAAGTGCCCAGACCGCCAAAACCGCTGGCCGATGCGGTAAAATTGCCGGTAACGCCAAGCGTCGCGCCATTCAGTGCACCGGTGTATACCGAGCCACCGGTTCCTGTTGCTGCAGACCCGCCGGCAATAATAGTCGTCCCGCCGTTACCATTGGCATCAAGCAGAACGTCACCGTTAAAGGTAAGATTGCTACTTGCCAGCCCGAAGCTGGAAATGTCGATGCTACCGCCAACGCCGCTGCCCGCCGTTGCAATACCAGCGCCAATTCCGCCAACACCTGCTGAATCTGCCGCGAAATTGTGGAACGTCAGGCTGGCACCATTTCCTGCCGCGATTGTTACAATGCCGCCCGTTCCACTGCCCGCCAGCCCGTCCTGCGAATTGCCGCCTTCGCCGAACGCATCGATCTGTGTCGTACCGTTGATGGTTATGGAATGTGCGCCCAGCGCGCTGATCGTAGCTGAGCCACCAACAGCATTGCCTCCGACCGGAATGCAGGTTGAACAAAACAGGCCAGCGCCACCGGTGCCGGTTGCGATCAATGTGGCGTCGCCAATGATTTGAACCAACGAACCCGGCGTACCTGATGTCAAAATGCCGGCACTTCCGCCAAGCCCCTGACCGCCAGCCCCGCTGGACGCTTGCACCCCGCCACCAAGTCCGCTTGCATTCAGCAATGCATTGCCCTGGATCGTGATCTGGCCACCATTGCTGGCTTCAATACGCGCCAGTCCGCCCGTACCGGTGCCTCCGGTCGTCCCGGCGATAAGAGCAGCCGCACCGAACCCTTGGGAACTGAGCGTTATATTTCCGCCCAGATTGGCGACACCGCCAGCATCGGCAATAATGGAAACGTCATTACCGATGACGGGAGCTATACCGGAAATATCGTCACCGATGATTGATACATCGCCAACGACATTCAGAACGCCGCTGCCATTTGCGAACAGGCTGGACGCCGCGCCCGTTGCAAAGATGTTTACATCTGCGGCAAAGTTGAGGCCGGCAGCAGAATTCGAACCAAGGTTGACACCACCAGTCGCCTTGACGAGGAAGCTGGAGGTGATGTCGGCATCACTGCCGGTGACCGAAACCAGCCCCGTGCCAGAACCGGCTGACGGCACCAATCCGGGGCTACCCGCCACCACATCATAACCAGCGGACAAAACAATCGCATTGCCGACAACGTCAGCCGCGCCGGCGATATCAAAGCCCAGTGAACTGCCACTACCGATGGCCATGGTGATCGCATCATTCTTGGCGACTGCAACCATATAGATACGCTGGAACGAGTTCACGTTGGCAGACGCTGGACCAGTGATCGTACCAACGTTGGTCACAACATTGCCCGTCGCGCTTGATCCTTCGGTGACCAGAATGTCGAACAGGCCATTGGACAGGCCACCGGGCGAAAAAGTGATCGTGGCCGTATCAGCGGCCACCAGCGCTACCGATCCGTCCGCCGTGATTGTGCCGCCATTGTAAACGCTGGGGGCGACAAGTGCGACGTAGGAACTGCTGAGGGTCGTATCGATCTGGGCGCCCGGAAGGATGCGCACCTCGGACCCCGGAAGCGTTGCTTGCGGCGCTGTGGACGGATTGAAGTTGTAACTACCGGCGCTGTCAAACGTACCGGTTCCTGTGTCGTAGGCCAGATCAAGGGTCGTCAGCGCAAGGCTGCCGACATCGAAATTGGCTGTCGAGCCCAGAATGATACCGCCGGTGCTGTAGAATAAGATCGTGCCACCGGGAAATGTCTACCCCGAAATGTCGATTTCGGAATTGACCGTTCCGTTGAACTGGACAGGGCGTGTGATGTCCACCGGGATGATGCGGTTGAGAACGGCAAAGTCCTGACCCGAGCCGGAGGTTCCGGTAAAGGTCGCAGTGCCCGATGCCTGAAAGTTGATAGGCCCGCCGCCGGTGGCTGTATCCGTCGGTATCCAGTTGATCACCGCGCTGTTGCTGTTGACGTCAACGCTTGTCACACCGGGAACAGTGTTGGTGATGGTGACAGTTCCGCCAAGAACGGTTGCATTTGCCTGGAACGATTGCGCGCGGGCGATCGGCGCGTGGCTTAGCATAGCCGTGGCAATGGCCATGCCAGAGGCTGACACGAGCTTGCGGGAAAGCGACTGGATCGGGCGCATCAGAAAGCACTCCACGGCAAGAGACGCGTGGTCAGGGTAACAAGCAGACGGGGATCAGACTTGCGCGTCTGCAAGCCAGTCTTCTCAAGCGGGACAGCCAAAGTGGCCTCAAGCCGGAACCGCGCGCCAAGGTCGCTGCGCAAACCGCCGCCAACCGAAGTCAGGCGTTGTGATCCTGCAATGCCCTTGTTCCAGACCCATGCTGCATCGAAATAGGCAAACGGCTGGACCCGCAATTCGCTATCGCGCGACACGGCAAGCCTTGGGCCGCGCAGCTCTGCCGTGCCGCCTGCCGCGTTGTCACCAATCAGTTCACCCGGATCATAACCGCGCCCGATGGTGAAGTTCCCGGCCGAGAACTCTTCGAAACTGAACAACGGCTTGAACGCATATTGTGCGCGTGGCGCCAGCAGGAACGACACGTTGCCAAACGCGCGCTCATATTCACCCTGCCATCGCACGACCGTAGCTGACGAAGAACCGTCGAAACGACTGGTAGGAACGATCGCGGCACAAGCGGCACCAACGCAACCGTCAGTGGCACCCAGCATGGACAAGCCCTGCCGCAATTCGAACGAACTGGAATAGCGCCACGCCGGACGGGGGCGGCTGATATCAACACCATCCACATCGAACCGCGCCCAGGCCACACGCACTTTATCGCGCGTGAGCGGGCCGATCAGATCGACGTCCTGATTGATCAGATCAAGGCCGCCTGCCACCCATACATTGCGCGCCTGCGCCCGCTGCAACGGATAACGGGCATACAGGCTTGCAAACAGCGTCTGCGCTGTGATGCTTACGCCCACTGGCAGGCCGGCAACGTCAGGTTTGGTCCAGGCATATGTCAGCTGACCGCCGACGATCAGCCCGTTCTTGCCGGGCCGGAATTCGTGGCTCCCCTGAAGGATATGCTGCTCGCTGAAATCCTGCGTCGCATAATACGATAGCGAAGTGACATCACCCAGCCCGGTCAGGCCGAAGGCTTGCGCACGCACCTGCCCGCCAAACCTGCCGGTTGCCTCGGAGGCAAGGTTCTGGACCATGAAATCAACCGCGTACGGTTGGCGCAGCACGGTGACCTCACCGATCAGATCGCCCGGACCGGTGCCTGCGGGGCGCAAAGTAAGCTGGACGTTATAGCCGGGCAGATCGCGGGCCAGCAGCAGGTAGCGTTCGGCACGGTTGATATTGAAGACTTCGTCTTCAGTCAGTGCGCCAAGATATTGCAGCAGCTTGCTTTCAGCCCCCTGGGTTTCGCCACGCGCACGCACCGATGAGATGCGGGCATAGAGGACTTCCATCCGCACTTGCCCATTTTCGATTTTCTGTGTCGGTACCTGAACGGCCGCAAGATAACCGCGATTGCGCAAGGCTGTACCAGCCGCATCGCGAATTTCGCACAGCACGGATATCGGCTGTTCAGTTCCCTTGTAAGGCTCCCATACTCCGGCAAAATCGGCGGCGTTTGTCTCCTTCAAACCACCAAAGGCGACTTCGGTGATCTTGACCTTGATGTCGGCATATTGCGGATCCGCCAAAGGGCAAGGCGAGCGCTCGATTCCACCGCTGACCGTCAGACGGGAGGGCGCAGGGCTTTGCTGGCGGGTCACCCCTTTGATGTCATCGCGCGTCGGGACCGAGGCACCAGCTTGCGCATTGGCGGTATGGACATATGCGTGTTGCGCCGCGAAGGCCAAGCCTGCCGCTGCCAAACGCGCCGCGCCGCGCTGTAAAGCGACCTTACCTGAAACCCCGATTTTCATGCTGACGCCCCGTCATGTAATGCCTGAGGCGACCCGTCACATTTTTATGTTGCCATAACGTTAGCGTTAACGACCGGCTTGCGCAAACCCTGCAGCCATGATGCAGAAATATAATTATCTATCGGGAAAGCGGCAAAAATCGACAGCCCGTTTGGCCCTGTCAGGTGTCATTATCCGCATAGCGCGATAGCAGGCGTTCAAGGCGCTGTAGCTGCGCAAGCTGCAAATCCTTGATCTCGCGCAGAATATCGCACAGTTCCGGATTATCGAGCGCAAGCAGCATGTCCGACATCAGAAAATCAGCGGGCGAAACGGGCGGATCGATTGGCGCTACAGCATAGGCGCGTTGCAGGATCGTCGCGATTTCACGCAAACGAAGATTGTCCGAAGGTGACCCCGGCGTAATCTGCATGTCGTTATCATAGCACATTTTTCGTGTGCAAGCATGCCTTGTCGACACAAAAAGACACGGTTGGACGCGCAAATAGCACATCACGCCACACAGGAATGTTGGTGCGGCATTGAAACTTGTGACAAAAATCGCATGGACATCATGAACTTAGCGCCTATTCCTATGGGCACTAACGCTTCGCGCGCACCATCACCTTTGCCTTTCCGAAGGAGGTGGGTTTCACAAGATGGGAAATTGAGGCCATCTGATGTTTGAATGGTTGCAACACTATCTTTTCGCACAAGGTTTGGCGCCCCACGGATATTGCCTGTTATGGGACCCTCGCCTGATCTGGACCCATGTTCTGGCAGACGCGTTGATTGCGCTGGCTTATTTTTCAATACCTGTGGCGTTGTGGCTTTTCCTGAAGCGGCGAAAGGATGTCGAGGCAGGTTGGATACTTGGCCTGTTTGCGACATTCATCCTTGCCTGCGGCACGACGCATGTTCTGAGCATCGTGGTACTTTGGGTGCCGGCTTATGGCCTTGAAGGGGCGGTCAAGGCCCTCACAGCGGTCGTTTCGGTTATCACGGCCATTGCGCTTTGGCCAATGTTGCCCAGGCTTGTCGCGCTCCCCTCACCCCGGCAATTGCAAGTGGCGCTCGACCAACTCAAGGCTGAAGTGGCAGAGCGTGAACGGGCAGAGGAAATGTTGCGCCAATCGCAAAAGCTGCAAGCCGTTGGCCAATTGTCAGCCGGTATAGCCCATGACTTTAACAACCTGCTGACCGTGATTAGCGGCAATCTTGAGCGTGCATTGAGGGTTGCGCCGGATCAACCCCAGATATCGCGCAGTCTCAACAATGCGCTTTTGGCGAGCGAGCGTGCCGCGACATTGACCAACCAGTTGCTGGCGTTTGCGCGCAAGCAACCGTTGAGCCGCAATCCGGTCGATCTGAATACCGTTGTCCGTGACATCATGGCCTTGTTGGAGAGGACCATGGGCGAGAACGTGGCAGTGCGCTGTGAATTGGCAGATCACTTGCCGATGGTTGAACTGGATCGCAACCAGCTGGAAAGCGCCATCCTGAACATTGCCCTGAACGCGCGTGATGCGATGGATGGCAAAGGCGAACTGGTGGTAACAACGCAAGCCAGTGCGGATGGCGAAGTGGCCTTATCGATCAGCGACACCGGATGCGGCATGGCCGATGAGACATTGGCCCGCGCGACTGAACCCTTCTTCACCACCAAACCCGTTGGATCAGGCACAGGTCTGGGCCTAAGCCAGGTCTACGGTTTTGTGACCCAGACCGGTGGAAGGCTGATTTTTGAGTCGAGAGTGGGAACCGGAACGACGGTGCGGCTTTTGTTTGCCGGAGACATCGGGGGCTAAGAATGGCGCGTGTGCTGATTGTTGAAGATGAAGGATTGCTGCGGGAGCTGGCGGTGGACGAGTTTTCCGACGCCGGCTATACCGTCGAACAGGCTGCAAATGCCGAAGAAGCCCTCGTCATGCTGAAAAATGGCACGATGTTTGACGTGCTGTTCACAGACGTCAGACTGCCAGGAACGGTCGATGGATGGGAATTGGGCCGCTTGGCCGGAGATATCCTGCCCGAGATACGCGTAATCTATGCCACAGGATATTCCGAAACCACGCGGCCATTGACTGACAGCGAGCATTTCCTGCAAAAACCGTATCGATGCGAGCACGTCCTGGGTTTGATCCGGCAATGGGGCATTCATCCGTAAAGCTGGCACCCTTTACACCGGTCTGATCAATCATACGGGCTAGCTTTCGATACAGAAGTGGATCGGCTTGAAACTGCCGCCATTCGAAGCGCCCGCCGAACATGCCGTCAGCCCGATGATCAGATCGCGCTTTGCCTGCAAACGCACGAAATCGCCCGCCTTGCTGACGGGAGGCAAAACTTCGATCCTGCCCGTTTTCCCATCCACCGGCACGTTCATGAAAATGTTGAAAGCAACGGGGATCGCATCGGGTTCGACGCCATAGGGGGCAAGTGCCTCAGCCAGATTGCCAAAGCAGCCGCGATGGACAGCCTCGGTCGGATAAAAGTGCCGGAACGTCGCCTCGCTGCACGGGGTCAGCAAGAAGTCATGGCATCCGACAGTATCTTCGATGATTTCCAGCATCGGATTGGAGCGGTTCGACCATATGACATTGCCTGTCGTCAAACGGATGGTCTCTTCATAATCGAATGTCCGTCCGGCCGAAATAACTTCCCGCACGTCCTCTGCTGCGAATGCCAGAAGATCACTAACCTGAACCCCGCGCGGATCAATGACGCGCAAAATCTGGCCCGCATCAAGGCCGAAGGCGATGCCGGTACGCGGCGCGATTTCATGCAGTGTCATGCTCCCGGACCGCGCTTGTCGCTAAAGGGGCACCGCCAGTCATCATCGACCAGCCGGCCGCTATATTGCGCGGCTTCGCTAGCCTCGCCGTGGCGGGCAAGCATGGGATTGATGTCACCTGCAAGCGCAATGTCACGATCCAGAATGCGCGCACGCATCTTGTCATAACGGCCTTCGTCACGCAGTCGTTCGAACTGGTCGTGAAGGTTGAACACCAGTGTCGGACGCGGAAACCGCCGCGCCGGGCGCGATGCTGCAGGATGCAGTCCGACGACGAAAAATGCCTCACCACCAAAGCTGAGCGAAAAGTGCGGATCAGACGGATCTGCGCTCACGCGGTGATCGTATGGCTGACCCAGCCACGCATCTTTATCGGCAAACGACTGGATTCGTTGCCACATCAGGTCTTCGAAACGTGCCTCGTCAAGAATATCGGGTCCGGCAAACGACACAGCCAGACTGCGCAAACCGGTAGGATCGGCGCGATACTCTCCGGCCCAATCAAGCAGTGCCTGATGTATCCGTAAATCATCCCAGTTGCTATCAAGACTGTGGCACGCAAGCACCTTCAAACTGCCACGCGCCATCGCCGATTTGGCTCCGACGCAAGGAAACGCCGGTGCAGCAATTGTTTCAAACAGCGCATCTTCCGCGCTGGCTTGCGCCTGTTCATCAACCAACATCTTGGCACCTTCCTCTCAGCCCTTTTGAACGAACCAGGCGGCGGGCGGTTCCGATGGCACCAAGCCGCTACGGCAGCCAGAGCGGCGATTTGCTGCAACGCGCATTGTGTGCTTGGATTGCTGTAATGGACTGCTAGGAAACAGTTTGGTCCGTACATGAAGCGACACAGAACGCAGGAGAATGCTTTGACGCAGGAAGCGCCAACCGCGACGTATTTTCGCCATCTGACAGAAGGCCGCTTCATGCTCCAGCATTCGCCCAGCACTGACGAATGGGTCTATTACCCGCGGATGATTGCCCCGAAAACGGGCGCCACAGACATGGAATGGGCTGCACCAAGCGGGCTTGGGACGGTTTATGCCACCACGGTAAAGCGGATGAGACCACCTGCTGCTGATGTGAATATCGCTATCGTTGAACTGGATGAAGGCCCGCGCATGATGACGCACGTCCAAGGCATCGCACCAGAGGCCGTACGCATCGGCATGCGTGTCCGCGCATGCATCGTGGATGGCCCGGATGACGCCAAGATCCTTGTCTTCGAACCGGAGACAGCGGCGTGAGCGTTGGCAACAATTTGCGCGGAAAGACGGCTTTTGTCGGCGCTGCAACATTCGGCTGCGGAGAAGCACCGGGCTACACCGCAATGGAACTGGCGGCAGAAGCCGGTCGGCTGGCAGTTGAAGATGCCGGGCTGTCACTATCCCAGATTGATGGCCTTTTCATATGCTTACCGGCAGATTTCCTGTCAGGCCTGAGCATCGCCGAATATTACGGCATCCGTCCCAAGATGACCAACAACAGCCGCACCGGCGGATCGGCCTTTTTCGGCCACGTGGAATGGGCGGCGCTGGCGCTGGATGCGGGGCTGATCGATTATGCGTTGATCGTCTATGGCAGCAACCAGCGTACGGGTGCGGGCAAGCTTGTCAGCGCGCAGGCCCCCTCAGTGTTCGAACACCCCTATCGCCCGAACAATCCCGTTGCGTCCTATGCACTGGCGGCATCGCGGCATATGCACGTCTATGGCACCACGCCCGAACAATTGGCATCGGTCGCCGTGTCGGCGCGACAATGGGCCAACCTCAATCCGGAAGCATTCCGCCAAGGGCCGTTGTCGATTGATGATGCGCTTTCAACCCGATTGATCGCCGACCCTTTGCGCGTGGCAGATTGCTGCCTGGTAACAGATGGCGCTGCCGCCGTCGTCATGACGCGGGCCGATCGCGCAAAGGATTTGCGCAAGCCGCCAATCTCGTTGCTGGGCGTAGCTTCGGCAACGTGGCATTCGGAAATTTCCCAACTTGATGATCTGACCGTAACCGCAGCCACGGAATCAGGCGCGCGCGCCTTTGCCCAGGCGGGCTTGACCGTTGCCGATGTTGATGTGGTGAACGTCTATGATGCTTTTACCATCAACACGATCCTGTTCCTCGAAGATCTAGGCTTTTGCAGAAAGGGTGAAGGCGGGCCCTTTATTGCCAGCGGCGCGATTTCTCCGGGCGGCACCTTGCCAGTCAACACCAATGGCGGCGGGTTATCATTCTGCCACCCCGGCATGTACGGATTGTTCACCATGGTGGAATCCATCCGCCAGTTGCGTAACGAGGCAGGTGCCCGGCAAATTGCAGGCGCAGAAATCGCGCTGGCGCATGGCAATGGCGGAACCCTTTCCAGTCAGGCAACGTGCCTGATGGGCGTGGCCCACACCGTCTGAGGCAAAATCCCAATCGACAATTCCTTGCCAGCGCGCTCTTCGTGTGCGGTAAGGCGCTGACATTGTAACATCAGGCAGACGCATGGCCCGCAAACATTCAAAGCACGGTTCGTATGAAGACTTGCCCGACGAGGACGAGGTTCCCGTTATTGTGCCGCCATGCTGGTTATGCGGCCGGCCGACGGGAAAGACGGTGGTGTGGCACCATCCCGTTCCCAAAAGCCGGGGCGGCCGTGATGTGGTACCGATGCATCCCATCTGCCAGCAGACGTTGATCGCAAATTTCACCAATTCGGAATTGCAACGCCACGGTATGGATGTTGACGGCCTTCTGGCCAATCCGACCGTACGCAAATTCGTGGACTGGGTGGCCAACAAGGATCCCGATTTCACCGCCACAACAGCCAAGAAGAAGCGCTAGATTTATTTGACGCCCGCCAAGTGGAACCATGGTTCGGGGCGCGTGTTCTTTGGCCACTCCTCAAACCCTGAAAATCACGGTATCAATTTCGCATGAACCAGCACGAAAATAGCGTTACGCCACCCCGACAAGCCTTCGGCTTTGGGCAAGTGGCCGTATCAACGGTGATCGTTGTGGCCATTATTGGCACGTTCTGGCTGATGATCGAGCTTAACCGCTTTTTCATGCTGGTATTTGCCGCGATTGTACTGGGCGCAGTGTTTGATGCGATTGCGAGCAGGATTGGCCGTGTTACCGGCCTCGGCCGGACGTTCAGCCTGATCCTGTCGGTCATCGGGTTGTTTGCCGTATTCATCGGCAGCTTCATTTTGTTCGGCACACAACTGGCCAACGAATTTGATACGATCAAGCAGACCGTCCCGGCTGCGCTTCAGGGCATAGAGAACTTCCTTAACAATTACGGGATGGGCGAGCGCGCGCGCGAACTGGCCAAAGTCGGCGGCGAAGATGTTTCCCGCCTGCTGACTCAGGCCGGTGGCTATGCCCTTGCCGCCAGCAGTGGCCTTGCCGATCTTTTGCTGGTGATCGTGGGGGCCATCTTCATGGCCGGAAACCCTGACGTCTATCGTCGGGGCTTGCTGTTGCTGCTCCCGACAAAGGCGGAAACTGTTGCCGCACAGGCCTTGGATGATGCAGGTGCCGGTTTGCGCGGCTGGATGATGGGACAGGCCATTTCATCCCTGGTTGTAGGCGCATTGACTTGGGGCGGACTTTCGTTGCTGGGCGTTCCGGCATCGGGTGGCTTGGCCATTATTGCAGGCCTGCTGGACATCATCCCCATGGTCGGCCCTGTCATT
>JADYXV010000029.1 GCA_020853995.1 Novosphingobium sp. | reverse complement strand
GCAAGTCTGATCCTTCCGACATGAGCCGGATCAACCTTACCGACGATGCTGATGCGATCATGCAGAAGGTAAAGAAGGCCAAGACCGATCCTGAGCCATTGCCCGCCACGGTTGAAGGATTGGCAGGACGGCCCGAGGCGAACAATCTGGTTGGCATCTATGCCGCAATGGCAGGCATTGCGCCTGCTGCGGTACTGGCCGAATTTGAAGGCAAGGGCTTTGGCCAGTTCAAGCCTGCGCTGGGCGAATTGCTGGTCGAAAAGCTCTCGCCGATGGCGGCGCGCTATCGCGAATTGCGCGAGGACCGCGAGGCGCTGGATGCGATTTTGTGCAAGGGCGCGCTGAAGGCACGCGATCTTGCCGCACCCACGCTGACCCGCGCCTATGAAGCGCTGGGCCTAGTAAGGGGTTCGCGGATAACCTGAATTATTGCGGAACATGGCCCGCCTGCAACATATGTTGCACAGGCTATTCAACGTGCATTCAGCACCTCCCGTCCAAAAAGACGGCATGCTAAGTGGTCTTGCGTCCGATAAGGATGTGGTAGGCTGCACGTAAGGAGTCGCAACGATGAAAACCCTATTGCAAAGCAGGCTCTTGGCGACGGGCAGGCGTCGGCTTGCCGGAGCGGTAGCTGTTCCGCTGCTGCTTGCCGCTCTTGGCGGCTGCGCCACACCGTTCAAAGCCGATGTCCAGCGTTTTCAGGGTCAGCTTCCCGCACCGCAAGGCCAGACCTTTGCGATTGTGGCCGATGATCCGAAGGATGCCGGCGGGCTGGAATTCTCGCAATATGCCTCGCTGGTTGGGGCGCAGATGCAAAAGCTGGGCTATTCACCTGCCAGCGCTGAAACCGCAGATATGATCGTGCGTTTTGATTATGGCGTCGATCAAGGCCGTGACCGCATTCGCCAGACCGGCTTCAATGATCCCTTTTGGGGTGGTTGGGGCGGCTGGGGTGGCTGGGGCCCGGGTTGGGGGCCAGGCGTCCGCAGAGGATTTGGTGGTTTCGGTGGTGGCTGGGGCTGGGGCTGGAACGATCCGTTCTTCTTCGGCGGTGGCGGCTGGGGCGGCGGTGGTGTTGATGTCGTAACGGTCTACACCAGCGGCATCGACCTGAAGATTGATCGTCGTGCCGATGGCCAGCGCTTGTTCGAAGGCAAGGCCGAGGCCGCCTCGCAATCGAATCGCTTGTCCTATGTCGTGCCGAACCTGGTTGAAGCCATGTTTACAGGCTTTCCCGGCAACAACGGCGAAACGGTGCGGATTTCCATCGCACCTGAGAAAAAGACGGTGAAGAAGGTTAAGTAACTTTTCTTTCCCGGATCAACACAAAGGCCTCGCAGCGATGCGGGGCCTTTTTGGTTGGTGGCGCACGACAAGGACAGATTTCGTAAAATCAACCCTTCAACGCCGCCAATCCACCTGTCGAGCCAAAGCCGCCTTCACCGCGCGCAGTTTCGTCCAGTTCGCCAACTTCAAGCCATGTGCCGCGTGTAACAGGGGAGATGACAAGTTGGGCCACGCGATCACCCCGGCGGATGGCAAAAGTTTCAGCGCCAAGGTTGATCATGATGACTTTGAGTTCGCCGCGATAATCACTGTCAATCGTGCCTGGCGTATTGGGCACGGTAACCCCATGTTTCAGCGCAAGACCGGAGCGGGGACGCACCTGGATTTCATAGCCATGCGGGATGGCGAGAGCGAGGCCGGTAGCGACCGCATGGCGCGCGCCGGGGGCAAGGTCAACATCCTCGGCGGCGACCACATCCATGCCTGCGGCACCTTCAGTGGCATAAGCAGGAAGTGGCAGGCCCTCACCGTGGGGCAGGCGTTTTACGAGGACGGGCACTTCAGGCGAAGACATCGGCAATCCTTTGGACAAGAGCGGCGGCGGCGGCTTCCTTGGACATTTCGCCAAAGCTTTCTATGCCCGATGCGCTGACGATATGGAGCGCGTTGATTTCGCCACCCATGGTGTGTGTGGCCACATCGTTGGCAACGATCCAGTCAGCCCCTTTGCGGGCCAGCTTGGCCTCAGCATGTGCCAGAACGTCGTTGGTTTCGGCGGCAAAACCGATGACTAGCGGCGGGCGCCGGGCAGATTTGCACAAACTGGCAAGGATGTCAGGGTTTTCGACCAATTCCAGCGGCGGCACGTGCCCCGAACCATCTTTCTTGATCTTCTGGTTGGCCTCTCCGGCCGAGCGCCAGTCAGCCACGGCGGCCACCATGATCGCGATATCTGCGGGCAGCGCTGCATCGACAGCCGCAGACATCTGGCGTGCGGTTTCAACGTCGATACGCGTGACGCTTGGTGGCGTTGGCAGGTTGACGGGGCCAGCAACGAGGGTGACCTTCGCGCCTGCCTGCGCGGCGGCGGCGGCGATGGCAAAGCCCTGCTTGCCGCTGGACCGGTTGGCAATGTAACGCACCGGATCAATCGGCTCGTGCGTGGGGCCTGCGGTAATCAGGATATGCTTGCCGGTGAGCGGGCCTTTTACATGCCGGCCTTCAAGATGTCTTGCAATCGCGGCCAGCACTTCTTCGGGTTCAGGCAGGCGTCCGGGGCCATATTCCCCGCAAGCCATCATGCCTTCATCAGGATCAAGCACGGTGACGCCTGAGCTGCGAAGCGTGGCGACATTGCGCATAGTCGCGGCGTGCTGCCACATCCGCACGTTCATGGCAGGCACGGCCATCACGGGCTTGTCTGTGGCCAGCAGCAGCGTCGTGGCGAGATCATCGGCAATCCCCACCGCCATGCGGGCCATCAGGTCTGCCGTGGCAGGGCAAACGACGATAAGATCGGCCTGTCGCGATAATTGGATATGGCCCATTTCAACCTCGTTCTTGAGGTCCCACAAGGTAGTGTGGACGGGGTTTTCGCTCAACGCAGCCAAGGTCATTGCTGTGACGAAGTGCGCGCCGCCATCGGTCAGCACACATGTCACCTCTGCGCCTTGTTTACGGATAAGCCGGACCAGTTCGCAGGCTTTGTAAGCCGCGATGCCGCCGCCGATGATGAGGAGAATGCGTTTGCCGTTCATTGCATCGCGCTTGTGCAATGGCAAAGACTTGTGCGCAATCCTTTTGCGTGTGCGCCCCAGATCAGGCACACTTGGGACCAATCAACTAAGGATGCGGGAATGCGCTTAATTCTAACGGCCTTGGTATTTCTGGCGGGCCTGTTTGATCTGTTTCTGGCCATCGGGTTTTTGACCGGGCCTGAGCAGGCGGCCACCGGGTTTGGCATCGCAGCCACCAGCATTGGCGGAATGTCGACGATCCGGGCCGACTTCACGTCCTTCTTTGGCGTTGCTGCGTTCTGCATGATGTGGGGCGCTTGGCGGCGCAATGCCGACTTGTTGCTGGTGCCCGCACTGTTGTTTGGGGTGTCGTTCGTGGGACGCGCGATCAATCTTGGTGTGTCGGGTGCCTATCCTGGCTGGCCTATGCCGATGATTATCGAAGCGGGCCATGTGTTGCTGATGCTGGCGGCATGGCGGATGCTACCGCACCACAAGTTGGCCGACATTGCGGCTTAGGCTTTTTTCGTTTTCCACCGTGCAGCCAAAGCGAACACCGCTTTTTGTGCAGGGCGTTCGAACCTGGCGTGGCTGATGAAGCCTGCGGTGATCGCGGCGGCGACGAACGAAAGCATGAACCACGGTTGACGGGCGATGTCGCGGGGCACGCCGATGGCGTCGATGATCAGCACAACCGTCAACTGGATCGGGATATGCCAAAGATAGATGCCGTAGGAGGCATCGCCCAGCTTTTGGCCGAAGCCGAGACGGCCCTTGGCGTCTGACATGTCCGCAGCGAGGGTAAGGAAAACCACGCCGAATGTGCCCGCTATCGTGGCGGCATCACCGCTGCGGTAAGTCGATTTAAGCCAGAACGCCGCTACGATAAGCGCCGCGCCAAAGGGCAGAAGATTGGCCGGACGCAGCCATCCCTTGAGCGTGGCAGCATAGACCGCGCACCCCAAGAAGAAGTAGCCGACACAGGATAACACGTCCTTGTTCGGTCCGCCTTCAAGCATGTACCAGAGCAGTCCTGCCCCCAACACGAATGCCAAAGCGAGCGGCAAACGGCGAAGGGCGGGCAGGGCAATCCAGAATACGAGATAGGCCAGAATCTCGGTCGAAAGCGACCAGGACGGGCCGTTGAATGACTGGTTATCCTGCCAGCCCCAATAGTGCATCAGTGGCAACGAAAGCAGGAAGTGCTTGAGATCATTGGTGTGGTAGATAAACTCGGTGCCGGTGCGCGCGAAGTATATGCCCTGAAGCAGCGCCATCAGGCCCAGCGTCAGCAGATGCAGCGGCCACAGCCGGGCAAACCGCGCCAGCCAGAACCGCCCCTGTGCGCGCGGGTCTGAAAGATAGACGTGGGCGAAGACGAAACCCGATACCGCCCAGAAATACTGCACAGCCGTGTGGCCGTGATTATACAGCCAGCTTAGCGTTTCGTACCAGGGCTGTATCGCCCGGTCGACGTGGACGTGATAGGGCACAGGTGGCACGAAAATGTGCTGGTAATGCCAGAACAGTACCATGATTGCCGCCAGCAGGCGCGACAAATCCAGCGCGTGGAAGTGTCGTTGCGGCAAGCGCAAGTGCGAAAGGGCGTGGTTAAGCAAAGGCGGTCTTCTTCAGCCCCAGACGCCAAGCGCGTGGGCAATGGCCATAACCGCACCGCCCGCAACAAACGGCACGATCTGGCCCGGCCAATTGCGGCGGCGGCGATGGGGGCCAACGATAAGATCGATTTCGGGCAGCGGCGGAGCTTCGGGCGCGCCGCCTTTGGGCGGGTATTTTTCTTCGATCCGCCGCACCAGATCGGGCAGGCCGAACAGGGTTTTCACGCCTTCGCGCACCCGGTCAGCAATAGCCGCTTCGGGGCCAAGCTCATCGCGGATCCAGTTGCGCACGAAGGGCGCTGCGGTGTCCCACATGTTGATTTCGGGATCGAGCTGGGTGGCGATGCCTTCGACCATGACCATCGTCTTTTGCAGCAACAGCAAGTGCGGCTGGGTCTGCATGTCGAAATCGCGGGTGATCGCAAACAGGCCATCAAGCATCTGCCCGACCGACAATTCGCTGACCGGACGCCCGCGCATGGGTTCACCCACCGCGCGCAGGGCCGTGGCAAATTCCTCGACCGAATGGTAGCTTGGCACATACTGCGCTTCGAAGTGGATTTCGGCGACGCGGCGGTAATTGCCCGTGGTCAGGCCATAGAGAATTTCGGCCAGCCATTGCCGTGCGCGCCGGTCAATCCGGCCCATGATGCCAAAATCAATCGCGGTGATCGTGCCGTCGGCTTCGACGAACAGGTTGCCCTGATGCATGTCGGCGTGGAAATATCCACCGCTGATGGCCTGCGTCAGGAACGCAATGACAAGGCGCGATGACAGATTTTTGCGATCAATCCCTGCCGCATCAAGCGCGGCAGTATCGCTGATCTTGATGCCGTCGATCCAGTCGAGCGTCATCACTTTGCCGTTGGTGCGGTCCCAATCGATGCTTGGCACGCGATAGCCCGCATGCGCGCGCATCAGATCCGCCAGTTCCGATGCAGAGGCGGCTTCACGCCGCAAATCAAGTTCCCGCACCGTCCAGCGCTTGAAATTGGCGATGACCATGCGCGGGCGCAGACGGCTGGCCTCGCCGCCCAAAGCTTCAAGATGGGCAGCGGCCCATTCATAGGTATCAATGTCGCGCGCCATCTTTTCACGCACACCGGGGCGCAGGATCTTGACTGCAACCTTGCGGCCTTCGGTGGTGACAGCGCGGTGGACCTGCGCGACGGATGCAGCGCCAACGGGTTCGGGATCGAATTGCGAGTACAGTGATTCGAGCGGCTTTTCGAACGTGCGCTCGATCTCTGCCCGGATGACCGTGAAATCAACCGGCGGCAATTTGTCTTGCAACGCCAGCAAGTTGTGCGCGGCTTCCTCGCCCACCAGATCGGGGCGGGTGGCAAGCGTCTGGCCCAGTTTGATGGCCGCAGGGCCGATGGCGCGGAAAGCGCCTGCATAATCGGGTGTCTTGGGCTGGCGCGTGCCAAACCGAGCGACCCGGCATAGCGTGCGCACCGGTGCAGGCGTGTTAGGATCAGCCTCGATCCCGCGCAACGCGCCGTGGCGCGCAAGCGTGCGGCCCCAGCCAAGCAACCGGCGCAAATGTGTGGCGGGGTGAGTCATGGTGTGATGCTACGAGCCTGCGAAGTGGCCCCGTAAGCTCCCCTCCCGCATGCGGGAGGGGCTGGGGGAGGGCATGTTGATTGGGTGGCGTACAAGCCCTCCCCCGACCCCTCCCGCATGCGGGAGGGGAGATTGGAGGCTTCCTGCTGCGCGGAAGTGGTCCTCACACTTTCCAGCCCGAATGGATCGCCACCAGGCCGCCAAGGATTGGCTCCACCTTGGTATGGCGGAAGCCTGCTGCGCGGATCATGCCTTCAAATTCGGGCATGGTCGGAAAGCGGCGGATCGATTCTATCAGGTAGCGGTAGGATTCCTCGTCGCCTGCAATCATCTGGCCCAGCTTGGGCACCAGTTTGTGCGAATAGGCATCATAGATTTCGGAAAAGCCCGGCCATTGCGTGGTCGAAAATTCGAGGCAGAAGAACCGCCCGCCGAATTTCAACACGCGGTGCGCTTCGGCCAGTGCCTTGTCGATGTGGGTGACATTGCGGATGCCGAACGCGATGGTGTAGGCATCGAAGAAGCGGTCGCCAAAGCTAAGTTCTTCGGCATTCTGGCAGGACCAGACAAGGCCATCAATGCCGCGCTTCATTGCGCGCTCAATGCCCACATCAAGCATGTCCTGATTG
>JADYXV010000028.1 GCA_020853995.1 Novosphingobium sp. | reverse complement strand
CGCTGAAATAAACCACGATAAAAGCCAGCAAGGACGCCGCAACCGCAGGCGCATCCAATGGTGAGGCACTGTCGACCGTGCGCAGAACGCCGTAGACCGTGAAAGGTTGGCGGCCAACTTCGGTCACGGCCCAACCGGCCAGCACCGCGATCAGTCCCGATGGTCCCATCACCACCGCAAACCGGTGCAGGAGCGACCAGTCAAACAGCCGCTTGCGCGCGCGTGCAAACAAACTCCAAAGGCCAATCCCCAGCATGGCAAAGCCGATGCCGACCATGATGCGGAATGCCCAGAACACGATACCGACCGGGGGTTGATCGGCCTTGGGGATCGTATCCAACCCCTTCATCGGCGCATTCAGGTCATGCTTTAGGATCAGCGAAGATGCCTTGGGAATTTCAATGGCATAATCGACGCGGTTTTGCGCGCTGTTGGGGATGCCGAACAGGATCAGCGGCGCGCCTTCGGGATGGCTTTGATAATGGCCTTCCATTGCCATGACTTTTGCAGGCTGGTGTTCAAGCGTGTTGAGCCCGTGGAAATCGCCCGCCAGGATTTGCAGCGGCGCCACGATAGTCGCCATCCACATCGCCATCGAAAACATCTTGCGCGCGCCCGGATTGGTCTTGTCACGCAGCAAGTGCCAGCCGCCGACAGCACCGACGATGAAGGCGGTGGTCAGATAGGCAGCCAGCAGGGTGTGGACCAGACGGTAAGGAAAGCTGGGGTTGAAGATGATAGTCATCCAACTTTCGCCCGGCACAAATTGTCCGTTGGCGGCGATTTCATAGCCGACCGGAGTTTGCATCCAGCTGTTGACCGACAGTATCCAGAACGCCGAAATGAAGGTGCCGACCGCAACGGCCAGCGTCGCCACGAAATGCAGCTTGCGCCCGACCTTGTTCATGCCGAACAGCATCACGCCGAGAAAACCCGCTTCAAGGAAGAACGCGGTCAGCACTTCGTACGCCATAAGCGGCCCGATGACGGGGCCGGCCTTGTCAGAAAAAACCGACCAATTGGTGCCGAACTGATAGGACATGACAATGCCCGAGACGACGCCCATCGCGAACACGACCGCAAATATTTTCAGCCAATAGCGGTACAGATTGGCGTAAACACCTTCATCGGTTTTCAGCCATAGCCCTTCGAGCACGGCCAGAAAGCTGGCAAGCCCGATGGTAAAAGCGGGAAACAGGAAATGGAAGCTGACGGTGAAGGCAAATTGCGCCCGGGCCAGCACGATGGCCCATTCTTGTTCAATCATGTTCAGCCTCATCTGGCAGCGTGCAACCGCTGCTGCTCTTGAATTTTGAACGTCGTCGTAGTGAATTTCAGCGTCAGATCAGCCCTCGGGCCAACCACAGGTCGGCAGGGGCCTGCGCCTCTTCATCGCGATCGGCAATTGCAATTACTGCATCGAACGCAGCGTTCTGGGAAAGGTAGACACGGCCCGTCAAATCATGGAGCAGGTGTGAGCGTTCAAGGGCGTCCATCACCGGGCCTTTGACTTCGGACAGGTGCAGCGTAACGCCCCCGTCGGACAGCCGGTGATTGATCGCCTCGATGCTTTCCAGCGCGGATGCGTCAATGGCGTTGACCGCTGAACACATGAGGATGAGATGCTTGAGGCTGGGCTGCGCGGCCACTTCCTCCAGCACGAACTCCTCAAGCCAGCGGGCGTTGAGATACGTCAGACTTTCATCGATCCGGATGGTCAGGATGCGCGGGTCGGTGAACACCTTGTGGCGCTTCACATTGCGGAAGTGTTCGGTTTCCGGAACGCGTCCGACAATCGCTGCGTGGGGCCGCGATGCGCGCCATAGGAACAAGGCAAGGCTGAGCGCAACGCCTGCGATAACACCGGGTTCGACTCCGACCAGCAAGGTTACCGCGATAGTCGCCAGCATTGCTGCAAAATCAGCCTTGGAATAGCGCCAGACTTCTTGCGGCGTCTTGAAATCAACCAGGCTGAGCACGGCGACAATGATGGTTGCAGCCAGCGTGGCAATGGGCAGCGAAGCCAGCAATGGCGTAAGGAACAGGGCCGCAATAAGGATGCCGATGGCGGTAAAAGCCCCTGCGGCAGGCGTTTCTGCGCCCGCATCAAAATTCACGACCGAGCGCGCAAAACCACCGGTTACAGGATACCCGCCGGTAAAGCTGGCGGCGACATTGGCGGCACCAAGGCCGATCAGTTCCTGATTGGGCACAACACGCTGGCGCTTTTTGGCAGCAAGAGTCTGGGCGACCGAGACGCTTTCCACAAAGCCGATGATCGACAGCAGCAGGGCCGGAACAGCCAGGCGCTGCCACAGATCGGCATCGAACATCGGCACCGTGAATGGCGGCAGGCTTTGCGGAATTTCGCCCACCACTTTTACGCCTTGCGCTTCCAGATCCAATGCAATGACCGCGATGGTCGATACCGCGACAGCGGCGATTGGCCCTGCTTTGGCCACAAGATCGGCCAGCCGTGGTTTCAATCCCGATCGGACCAGCAATGGCTTCAGGCCTTTGCGCACCCAGAACAGAAAAGCGGTGGCCGTTACCCCGATGACCAGCGTGGGGATGTTGGTGGCACCGATGTTTGCAGCAAGCGTGCTGACAAGTTCGGGCAAAGCTTCACCTTTTGCCTGAACGCCAAGCAAGGATTTAAGCTGGCTGGTGGCAATAATGATTCCGCTGGCGGTGATGAACCCGGAAACAACAGGGTGCGACAGCAGGTTGGCCAGAAATCCAAGCCGCAATACCCCCATAGCGATCAGCATAAGACCAGAAAGTAGCGCGAGAATCAGCGCGGCAGCAATGAATTGCGCGCTTCCGGGAGGTGCAATGCTGCTGGCCGCAGTCAGCGTCATCAGCGAAATCACCGCAACCGGGCCGACCGCCAAGGTCCGGCTGGTCCCGAACAGTGCATAGGCGATAATTGGCAGGATCGAGGCATAAAGCCCGATTTCTGGCGGCAATCCGGCCAACATGGCATAAGCCAGACTTTGCGGGATCAGCATGATCGTAACGATCAGGGCCGCAACCAGATCATTGGTGAACACCGTAGCGTTGTACGTGCGGCCCCAATCAAAGATCGGCAGATACCGTGCCAGAGCTTTCATCTTACGCGCCAATCTTGTGCGGCTGAACCATCCATTCGCGGCCTTTAAGCATTCCGTGCCAGTATATTGGCGGCAGGATCGTGTCTTTCAGCAACCACGCCAGACGCGATGGGCGTGTGCCGTCAATCAACCAGTTGGGAAAGCTGGGCAGAAGCTTTCCGCCGTAACCGAATTCGGCCAGAACAATCTTGCCGCTTTCCACTGTCAACGGGCAACTGCCGTAGCCGTCGTAATCGGCAACGGGTGGCTTGCCTTCCAGCGCGGCAAGCGCATTGACCGCCACAACCGGTGCCTGCTTGCGGGCAGCCGCCATCGTCTTGGCGTTTGAAGCCGAGCAAGCATCGCCCAGCGCAAAGACATTGGCATAGCGCACGTGCTGAAGCGTCGCTTCGTTCACTTCGATGAACCCGCTGGCAGCGGCGAGCGGGCTGTTGCGGACAAAATCCGGCGCAACCTGGGGCGGCACAACGTGGATCATGTCAAACCGCTCTTCAACGCGCGTAATCACATCGCCGCGCTTTTGTTCAAATGTGGCGATGCGCGCAGGTCCGTCAATTGCGACCAGCTTCGATTCAAAGTTAAGATGCGCGTTATATCGCTCAACGTATTCCATCATCGCAGGCACATATGCCGCGACACCGAAAAGCACGGCACCTGCGGTATGGAACTGTACGTCTATGGATTGAAGAGTGCCCTGCTTTTCCCACTTGCTGCACGACAGATACATCGATTTCTGCGGTGCGCCGGCACACTTGATCGGCATTGGCGGTTGTGTGAAGATCGCGCGACCACGCTTGAGATCCTTCACCAACCGGTTGGTGTATGGGGCAAGATCGTAACGATAATTGGATGTGACGCCGTTCTGGCCAAGGGTCTCGGTCAATCCGGGAATGGCATCCCAATCAAGTTTGATTCCGGGGCATGCAATCAAAACTCCGTAACTGACCGCACTGCCGTCATCCAGCAACACCCGGTTTTCATCAGGCGCAAAGCCTGATGCTGCCTTTTTGATCCAGTCCACGCCGCGGGGCATGACCGATTTTTCCGTCCGGCGTGTGAATTCCTGCGAAAAGATGCCGGCACCCACCATCGTCCAGCCGGGCTGATAATAATGCACATCGCTCGGCTCGACCACCGCAATTGTCAGGTCGGACCGGCGTTTTAGCAGGCTGGCCGCCGTGGCAATGCCTGCGCTGCCACCGCCGACGATGACAATGTCATAGCCTTTTGCCGGAGAATTGTTGCTGGCAGCCTTTGCCATTTCCCACAGTTTGGTCGACCGTGCGCCTGTACGGCAAAAGGCCAAGATAGGCGACGGCATCTGTTCAAGCGCCTGAGCCATTGCCGCCACATTTTCATCGGTGACCAAACGCGGCGTTACCGGGATGTGCGCAAAGGCCAGCCCGAGCGCCTGAGCCTGTTCCCGCACCATAGCAGCGGACAGTTGATCCGCGTCCTCATCATCAGGACGATTGGAAATGACAGACCTGAAGCCTTGCGCGGCAGCCTGGCGTAAAT
>JADYXV010000027.1 GCA_020853995.1 Novosphingobium sp. | reverse complement strand
GTTGGCGACGGCATATCTTGTCGCCGAAATCATTATCATTCCTCTGACCGGGTGGCTGGCCAGAGTTTTCGGTTTGCGCCGTTTTCTGATTGCGGCGGCAGCCCTGTTCACTGGCTTTTCAATAGTCTGCGGCCTTTCAACATCGTTGACGATGATGATTATCGGGCGGGTTGGCCAAGGCTTCACCGGCGGCGCGATGATTCCGACGGCGATGACGATCATCGCGACGCGCCTCCCCAAATCGCAACAGCCGATCGGCACTGCAATTTTCGGGTTAACCGTGATCATGGGACCGGTGATGGGTCCACTTGCAGGAGGGTGGCTGACAGAGAACTTCAGCTGGCATTATGCCTTCTTCATCAACGTGCCCATTTGCGTCATGTTGATAACATTCCTGCTGGTCGGTTTGCCGAAGGGGCAGATGAAGCTGGACGAACTGGTCAATGCCGACTGGCTAGGCGTGCTTGGCATGGTGCTTGGCCTTGGCGGATTGACCGTCGTTCTGGAAGAAGGCCACCGCGAGGAATGGTTCCAGTCAGCCTATATCCTGAAGCTTTCAGCGGTTACTCTTCTGGGCTTCAGCCTGATTGCGGCAGGTCAGCTTTATGCAAAGCGGCCAGTCATCAAGCTTGCACTGTTGCGAAACCGGGAGTTTGCCGCCGTTTTCGTACTGGGGCTTATTCTGGGCAGCGTGATGTTCGGATCCGCATATGTCATCCCGCAATTTCTGGCGAGCATTGCCGATTATAATGCGATGCAGGCAGGACAGATCGTTTTCCTTTCGGGAATACCGGCGATGATGATGATGCCGTTTTTTCCGATCCTAGTGGCCCGGGTAGATCTTCGCGTCATGGTCGGTATTGGCATGATCCTGCTGGCACTGTCGTGCTATCTTGATGTGACGCTGACGGCGGAATCACGCGGTGGTGAGTTTGTGGTGACACAACTGCTGCGCGGCCTTGGCACAGTATTTTGCATGATGTTCTTAAATCAGGCCGCGATAAGTTCCGTTTCGGTAGATGATGCAGGCGATGCTTCGGGCCTGTTCAACGCAGCCCGTAACCTTGGCGGCTCAATCGGGCTAGCTATCATCGCCACGCTGCAAGACGGGCGCACCGAGTTCCATCGCTGGACCATTCACAGTTCGCTGAGCGCAAATGGCGATGCGTTGCAAAATTGGGTGGCGCAGCAAGCTGCACTATATGGCGGAGGCGATGACGGCATTGCAATTGCTATGCGCACACTTGACGGGATGGTCAGCCGCGATGCCCTGGTCATGGCGTTCAATGACGAGTTCATGGCTTTGACGATTGCGATCATGACCGTCACGCCGCTCGTCCTGCTCCTGCGCCCGCTTCCCAAGGGCTATCACGCAAAGGCTGCGCACTGATGACCGTTTTTCGCCTTACCCGTACGACAGCCGCCACCGCGCTGCTTGCCACCTTCCTATCGGGCTGCACCACGGTTGGTCCGGACTATACCGGCGCACCTGATGCTCCGGTACAAGCGGCCGCACGCGGATCGTTTTTACGCACGCCTGACGCGCTGGCACAGGCCCCGGATGCGCGCTGGTGGGAAAGTCTGAATGACCCGGTATTGAACGGCCTGATCAATGATGCGCTGAACGGATCGCCAACACTTGCAGCAGCGAACGCGCGCGTCGCGCAAGCCAGGGCATCATTGGCAGCGAGCAAGACAGCTGCAATTCCTTCGATCAGCACCTCTTTCTCGGCACCCTACATCAACGTTCCAGGCGATTTTCTGGGTGGCAGCGAAGGCGGCCGGGACGAAATCAACGCTTATAATCTCGGCTTTGACGCCGCTTGGGAACTCGATCTGTTCGGTGGCCAGCGTCGCAAGGTTGAAGCGGCAAGTGCAAGGGCTGAGGCATCAGAAGCAGGTGTAGCTGATGCGCGAGTAACGTTGTCTGCCGAAATCGCACGCGCTTATGTCGGACTTCGGGCGCGGCAGGCCATGCAAACACTGCAAACCCGGCAGCTCGGGATCGACCTTGCCTTGGCAGGCCTTGCCCGCGAGCGGTTGCAGGCAGGAACTGCCCCTGCACAACCGGTAAACGCGGCAGAAGCGCAGGCATTTTCAAGCGAGGCGGATCTGGCAAAAACAGGGGCCGAGATTGCCGTTCTCATGGACCAGATTGCTGTGCTGACAGGCAAGGAGCCCGGCGCACTTGACGCAATGCTGCAAACACCTTCACCCGTTCCATTGCCACCCCAGACGGTTGCCGTCGGCGATCCGGCACTACTTTTGCGCAGTCGCCCAGATGTTCGCGCAGCAGAACGCCAGCTGGCCGCTGCCAATGCCGATGTGGGAGTGCAAATAGCAAGCAAGTTTCCCAAGATCAGTTTCATGGGCATTTTGGGACTCGGCGGACAAAGCATTGCAGACGTGTTTGAGCCCGGCAATCTTGTCGGGCTGGCATTGCCGCAATTGAAATGGTCGATTTTTGACGGAGGCCGTGCTGCGCGTCAGGTTGATGTTGCCAAAGGCGCCTTGGCCGAAGCCGAAGCGAGATACCAGCAGAGCGTGCTTGGCGCATTGCAAGACGCCGAGGGGGCGCTTGCCCGTTTCGGTGCGCAACGCATCGCCTTTGCCCGCACGATTGATGCAGAGCAGCGCGCACAGAAAACCGTTCAATTACAAAAGCAACGGTTAGAAGCCGGAACGGCGGGGCGTACCGACACGCTAAATGCGGAACGACAGGCAATCCAGGTGTCGATGGCGGTAGCAGGCGCCCGCAGTGAACTGACCACTGCTTTTGTTGCAGTAGAAAAGGCTCTCGGTCTTGGCTGGCAATCGTCGGAGCCGGTAAAATGAGCCGAAAACGTCCAATTTATACTATATTGACTCTATCTCGTACTGAGGCACACTCAAACCACAATACGCCCTTAAGGCGAGGAAGTGGGAAAGATGCGCTGGTTGTCGGAGGCAGGCCGCCGATTTTGGCAGGCCTATTGCGAAGGGCTCGAAATGTCGTGCCCGGTCCAACGTTCAGATCAATGGCTAGCGTGCGAGCGCGACGGCAACCAGGCGGCTGCTGGTGATGCCGCACGATCCGCAAGCCGGACAGCAACGACCGGACGCGAACCAACAATCCATTGAAGATTGCGACACCGCGAAGTGTACGGAACCGGGTGGACGGCGCGGGAGGCCTTCACTTGAACAAGCACAGCGTTTGCCAGAGCGTATTCTGGAAGCCGGTTGGGAGGTTCTTGCAACCCACGGTTTCGACAACTTTACTTATGACCGAATTTCCCGGCATGCCCACATCGGCAAGGTCACCATTTACAACAGGTTTCCCAGCAAGGCCGAGTTTCTTGCCGCCCTTTTGAAATTCAAGGTCAATCAACGCCGCGTTTCCGTACTGGCGATTGGTGCTGACCTTCCCATGACCGAGGGCTTTTGTAAGCGTGCAGTGGCTGTAGTAGAAATCTTGCTGTCATCCGAAGGTGTAATGCTGGAGCGGCTGGTTGACTGGTGCGACCAGGAGTTCGAAAAGGGCGAGATCAATTACCGTCATGCTATGTACGAGGATTCCCTCGTCCATATTGAAGCCGAATTGCGCCAGGCTGTTCTGGAACAGGGCCTTGTCATTCGCGATGTGCCACTTGCAGCG
>JADYXV010000026.1 GCA_020853995.1 Novosphingobium sp. | reverse complement strand
CTGATCCGAGAACGATGACGTCGTATTGTTCAGCCACGCGATAACTCCTTCAGGCCTTTATCCCAGGCCATAGATTTAGCATCAGAAGCAGGCAATGCCGCTCCTCATTATATCAGGCGATCAGGCCCAGTGGATCTTCGATCAGCGCCTTGAACGCCTGCATGAGCGCCGCACCATCGGCACCATCAATCGCACGATGGTCGAAGCTGCCGGTGGCTGACATCACTGTCGCCACGGCCAGCGCCCCGTCAATCACATAAGGCCGCTGTTCGCCTGCGCCAACCGCCATGATCATGGCTTGCGGCGGGTTGATTACGGCATCAAAGTTTTTGATGCCGAACATGCCGAGATTGGACAGCGTCGCAGTACCGCCCATATATTCATGCGGCTGCAATTTGCCATCCCGTGCCTTACCGGCAAGAGCCTTCATTTCGGTTGCGATTGCCGAGATCGACTTGTTGCCGGCATCGACGATGATCGGTGTGATCAGGCCGGAAGGTGCGGCGACGGCAACGGAAATGTCTGCGCGTTCATAGTTGCGCAATTCGTCACCAGCAAAGCTTACGTTGCACTTGGGGACTTGTACCAGCGCCTTGGCCAATGCCTTGATGATAAGATCGTTGACCGACAGCTTTACGCCCTGCGCTTCGAGGGCTTTGTTCAACTGGGTGCGCAGCTTCAGCAAAGCATCCAACTGGATATCGACTGTCAGATAGATGTGCGGGATCGTCTGCTTGGCCTCGGTCAAGCGGCGCGCAATAGTCTTGCGAACGTTGTTAAGCTTTTGCGCCTGATACGGGATGCCAAAGTCCGGAACGGCTGCAGAAACGGGCGCTGCAGGCTTCGCCGGGACCGGTTTGGGTGCAGGTGAAGCAACAGCATCCGCCACTGGTGCTGGCACCGATGCTGTTGCCGCCGGGGCAATAACGTCCGCTTTGACGATCCGTCCGTTAGGGCCTGTGCCTTTCACCCCACCAAGATCAACGCCTGCGTCTGCCGCGATGCGCTTGGCCAAAGGGCTTGCGATAACACGGTCAGCCTTTGCAGCCGATACAGGCGCTGCCACTGGTGCCGGCGTTGGTGTTTGGGTTGCCGGTGCTACAAGTGCCGCAGACGCCGCTTTCGCAATTGGCGCCGTCGTTGCATCTTCGTCTTCACCGGCAATCATCGCGATGACTGTGCCAACCTTGACGCCTTCGCTGCCCTCGGAAACGTCGATTGAAACGATCGTACCTTCATCAACCGCCTCAAAGTCCATTGTGGCCTTATCTGTTTCGATCTCGGCCATGATATCCCCTGAGGAGACTTTATCACCGACCTTGACCAGCCATTTTGCAAGCGTGCCTTCCTCCATAGTTGGCGAAAGGGCGGGCATCTTGATCGCGATAGGCATGGGCGGTTTCCAGGTCCTGATGTTCGCCAAGGAATTTTGTACCGAAGCACAAACCTCCTTTGCATCTTATGTCTGCCCCATTTCACCAGCATGGTGCGTTCGGTCAAGTGGGTTGCCGCTTGCACCGCATACGAATTTGCCGGTACGTGTAGGTCAGAGGATCAAAATCATGCCCCAACGTATCTACCTCGTCATCATGGATGATACCGATGAAGCCCGCGCGGCCTTGCGTTTTGCGGCGAGGCGTGCGGTCCGTACTGGCGGTACGGTCCACATTCTGGCACTTGTACCACGCCAGCAGTTTGTTGCCTTTGGTGGCGTCCAGGCAACAATCGAAGAGGAAGCGCGCGATCGGGCCGAAGTTCTGGCCATGACTGCCGCTGGTAGCCTCGCCTCTGAATCAGGCCTCACCCCGGTCATTGCCGTCATGCAAGGCGACGGCCCCCAATCGGTCCGCGCTTACCTGAACGAACACCCCGAAATTTCAGCGCTTGTGCTTGGTGCTGCTCTTGAAGGCAGCCCAGGCCCACTGGTCACACACTTTGCCGGAAACGTCGGACAGCTGCCCTGCCCTTTGATGATTGTTCCCGGCGGGTTGAGCGATGAAACAATTGATCGGGTCAGCTAGCTTCAACGCTTGCCCTTGCCTTGATGTCTGATGTTTGACGGACGCCCGCGTTTTCCCACCGCATGGGGCCCCTTGAAACCGGCACCCTTGTTGCGCGGCTTGTGTTCAGTACGCCCGCCGCGCCGCTCGATGCCTCGCACGCCGTCAGCCACTTCAACCGGCTCAAACTTCAATGCGCCTGTCAAAGGATTGGCTTCGGCAAGCCGCAGCTTCAAAATCATGCCCATGCTGAATTGCTCACCGGTTGATTCGCCAATCAGCCGTTGTGACTTTTCGTCATAGCCAAAACGCTCTGCACCAAGCGTGGAAATCGGCACGAGACCATCGCCACCCAACCCGATGATCGTTGCGAACAGTCCAAACTTTTGCACACCGGTGATGCGCGTATCAAACACTTCACCGACCTTGCCCGAAAGCCACGCTGCCACATAGCGGTCAATGGTATCGCGCTCGGCCTCCATCGCGCGGCGTTCAGCGACACTGAGAGCCTCCGACACGCGCCCAAGATCGGACCGGTCACGGTCTGACAGGCCCGATGTCGCCGGCAGGTCAGTGTCTGGTCGCGGCTGTTCCAGCTTATAGGCATCTACTAACGCGCGATGGACGAGCAAATCCGAATAGCGCCGGATCGGTGAGGTGAAGTGCGCATAACTGCCCAATGCCAGCCCGAAGTGCCCTGCATTGCGCGGTCCGTAATAGGCCTGTGTCTGGCTACGCAGCACAGCCTCCATGACAAGCGCCTTTTCTGTCTCGTCCGACACATCTTTCAACATGCGGTTGAACAGCGAGGGCGTTACCACTTGGCCGAGCGTCAGAGTACGCTCGAACGTGGCAAGATATTCCTTCAAAGCAATCAGCTTTTCACGGCTTGGCGGTTCATGAATGCGGTAAACCACCGGTGCCACTTTGGCTTCCAGTGCCTTGGCCGCAGCGACATTGGCCGCGATCATGAAATCCTCGACCACACGGTGCGCATCGAGGCGTTCCCGCAGCGCGATTTCAGCGATTTTGCCTTGTGCATCAAGCACGACGCGGCGTTCGGGAAGATCAAGATCCAGTGGATCACGATCCTTGCGCGCCTGTTCCAGCAACCTCCATGCATCCCACAGGTTGGTAAGGTGCGGTGCAGCCTCGCCCGTATCGATCCGGCGCTGCGCCTCTTCATAGGCGATGACCTCGGCGATGCGGACAAGTGTGCGGGTAAACCGCCATTCCTTGATGCGGCCCTGCGCATCAATCACCATATGGCAAGCCATTGCCGCCCGGTCGGCACCGGCTTTGAGCGAGCAAACATCCGCGCTCAACACTTCGGGCAACATCGGCACTACTCGGTCAGGGAAGTAAACCGAATTGCCGCGCTTGCGGGCTTCACGGTCAATCTGGCCACCCGGGCGCACGT
>JADYXV010000025.1 GCA_020853995.1 Novosphingobium sp. | reverse complement strand
TGGGCGTCACTTTGCTACCCAATCTTGCGACGCTCAACCTGCCAGCAGACGTCGCCTGCCGCGCGCTCGCCGATGCAAGCTGTTGCAGAACCGTTGGCATCATCCAGCGGCCGGACAAAGTAGTCAGCCCTTTGGCAAAAGCCTTTCAAGCCACCTTCGCTCTTTCCGTCCGCAAACAGGGCAAAGTGGCGATGCTTGATGTGACCTGACCGCTTACCCTGCAGGCGTCCCGATCCTTGAGGTTGACGCTCCAACGCGCTGAGCGTCGCGCGCCATGATCGTGATCACGAGCCCTGAAAGAACAAGTGCTGCACCGAACAGGAACGATGCCGTCAGAGTTTCATCAAAGAACACTACGCCGTTGAACATCCCGACCAAGGGCATGAGCAAGGCAAAAGGGGCGACCTGATCCATTCGGTTTCGTTCGAGCAGGCCATACCATATCAGATAGGCCACCACGAAAGAGCCGACACCAAGGAATACTACTCCAAACCACTCATAGGCTGACCCGGTCATCAACCGGCCAAGATGATCCTCCTCGATCAGCAGCGACGCGGCGAAAAGCTGTGGCACAGCCAGCAACGACATTGCGCCGATCAACTGACGGATGGAATCGCGAGATTTGAGGCGGATCAGCGCTTGCCCCAGTCCCCAGCTTGCTGTCCCCGCTAGAATGCAGATCAGCCCCAGATAGGCTTCACCCGGTTTAGGCATGCCCACAACCACAGCAATGCCCAGGATCGCCAGCGCCACCCCAGCCATGCGCAGCGGGTTCAGCCGCTCCAGTCCCAAAAGCCACGCAGCCAGAATGGCGGATGGCACCTGCGCCTGCACCACAAGATTGGCCAGCGAGGTATCGACCAAAGATACCCCGTAAAAGATCAGCGCACTTTGCAGGCCAAAGCCAAAGACTGAAATGATGATCAGCCACCGCAGCGGTGTCTTGATGCCGCTGCGGGGTCGAAAGAGGATCGCACCAGCTATCGCATACATCATTGCAGTGGTGAAAAGCGGCTGAAAATGCTGCAATCCGCCCTTTCCAAGAGAGTAGCCTGTGGCCCAAAGGATCGGTGGCTACAGGGCAAGCAACAGGTCACGTCTTCGCATTTTCGACTGTCATTCCCGTTGGGGTTCGACCCTCAATATCGCAGATATGCGCGCCAGCCTTATCGAAAAGCGACAGGTAGAAGATCGCAGATCGTATATTTCGCGATGCTATTCATGTCCGATCATCTTAAGAGATCATGAAGGATGCTCGCGGTTTCTGGCAGGCGTTTCAGGCTTGCATCAATCCGATCTCGCCAGCGTGGCCCCCGCGCAAGTGCGTCCAGATAGGCGTCACGCAGGTCATCGGGCCTGTCTTGGGCCAAGACGTTGATCAGGAATGTTGCTTGACCACGATCCTTGCGTGCCTTGCCTTGTTCAGACCCACCGCGGCGGCGATCCGCAACGATCAACTTGTGTATCGCGAACTTCTCGGGGCGCGGTATTTGGACCAGTACCCCCGACCGATACAATGCAAGCGCCGGGATCGGGTCGGCTATCAGGAAATTCAAGTAATTGAGCCCCTGCGCGCTGACGCCGAGCGCCGGCAGGGGTTTGACCGTTTCTTCGCCAAAGGCTGGCGTCAGAAACTCTACCATTGCCTCGCCGCGGGTCTGGCGCCATTTCCAAACCTGTCTGTCCTGCAGTCCAGGCACAGGATCGAAGGCCAAGGCCTGAAGGATGTCGCCCGGATTTTCCTCGACGGTATCACCCAAGACAACCGACAGCCGCTCAAAGCTGGCGAAATCGATATCTCCCGTTTGCGCGAGTTCTTCTGAGTCAAACCGCACGCCCAGTTCGCCCTGATAAAGCGCATAGGCGGCCGTGCCCACCAGCGTGCCGCCCAACCGGAATACTCCGACACGTGCGAATGCCGATAGCAGCGATCCTGTATCCCGATCTGTTGCCATGAAACCTTCGGCGCGCAACACGCGGGCCAGTCGCGCCATCGTCGCGCGGCGGCCCTCCGCTTGTGCTTTCAATTCGGTCGCACGGGCCAACCGGGCATGCAGTTCAGCCGTGCCTTCGCCGAGATATCGGCTTTTCATCGCCGTACCGATACGGAACTTGTCGTAGAGGTACGACCGACCATTGCGCACCCGTTCCTCCACGCTGCCAATCAGTTCCGAAGCGGTTTCTTCCAAGTGAAGCCGCAGAAGATCTTGATACGCGGCTTGTGCGGCGCGGGAATATGAAATGGCAGACATGTGTGACCCTCAAGTGTATGCATCACATATCAGTTTGCTGCACATAACCGCAAGTCTGCAGCGTATTATTTTTTGATGCACATAAACCGATGATGGAGCCTATCAATCGAAACCCCAGTCGGCACCGCAGTTAAATGGCACGCCACATGCGGAAGCGTCCCTGTCCTGTTACCTCGCGGATCAATCCCCGTGCTTCCATCCAAGCAAGGTTGCGCTGCACGGCTGCACGGCTCGCGCCGGTCAGGGCTTCGGCCATAGGGGCGGAAACGAGCGGCCATTCTGTCAGCACTGCGCGCAAGGCCCGGGGCGTCCTCCCCGACAACGGGGTCATTTCGATTGCTGCCCTCGCCGCCCAAGCCTCGACATCATCGAGGTGTCGCATCGCCGTCAGGCATGCGATTTCCATCCCGTCGAGCCACCGCGCAAGGCGTTCAGCAGGTAGGCCAACGGCGCGCAGTCCCCCTGCCCCGCCCATTGCCAGAGGCGCAAAGACTGCCCCTTTTCCCTCGCTTGCCGCGACGCGCGAAGCAGTGACCGCAGCTTCCATTCTATCGCCCTGCTGACCAAGGCCCGCGAGGCTCCAGAGGTGAAAGCCCATGCAGGCGCGGGTGATCGGGTGTAGATCGGCGGCTTGTGCCATCAGGTCGAGCCAACCGCCCGCACGATCTGCGAAGGGTTCGGCATCATCGCCAAGGTTCTCGGGATCACGGCGGTCGAGGAAGGCGGAAAGTTCCAGCTCCGGTCCTGGCCCGCCGGTTAGTCGCCGCACCGCCCAACCGATACGGGACAGCCCTGCTGTGTCGTCCTGCACGCCGGATAGGCGCAGCGATATCCAAAGCGCCAGCCGGTCGGGTCCGATCCGGTCGCCCTCGAACCAGCTCAGATCAGCCGCCTCGATCAAGGCGAGCCTGTGCCGCCAGCCATCTGGACCGCGCCGCAACCGATCGTCCAGCGCACCGAGACGTCCGGCGACACGGGCAAGCCGTGCCGCACGGCCGGCCTCTGCCTTCCGCCATGCCTCGAGAACTGCGGCTTCTTGCGGTTCTGCCCTTGGACCAGGCGGTTG
>JADYXV010000024.1 GCA_020853995.1 Novosphingobium sp. | reverse complement strand
TGACATCTTCGTTGAAAATGTCGCCTGCACTTACAATGGCGGCACGTACAAAGTCTCGCTCAAAGGCCGTGCGGCGATGCTCGAATTCCTCGCCAATTCGTTCCATTCAGGCGCTGCGGCCATGCATATCGGAATCATGCCCGAAGTGGCGATCACCGGCGACAACACCGCAACCGGCATCTGGTATCTGCAAGACGTGTTCATCGATACCGAGAAAGACGATCACACCTTCGGCACCGCAATCTATACCGATACCTACCGCCGCGAAGGCGGAGTCTGGCGCATCGAAAGCACCTATTACGATCGCGTGATCGAAGTCCTCACCAAGTTCAGCCAGACCGGCGGCCGGCTCTCGGTCCAGCGACTTGCAACCACCGGACGCAAGCCTGAAGAGCGCACCGACATCAGCCATCTCATACAGTGGGACGAGTAGCGCCGCGAACAAGCCACGACGCTACCTGACTGTTCAGGCAAAAACCTCGGCGCGCACCCAATCGAGCGTCGAGGCATCGCTTTCCAGCCGCTTGGCCCCCAGCAATTCGTTCCAGTAGCCTTCTGATCCATCGGCCAGCCGCCATTCGTGCAAGCGCCGCGTCAGCAATTGCAGGTCATATTCTTCGGCCACACCGATTGCGCCGTGCACCGCATGGGCGGTGGCGGCAAAGCGGGGCACGATGCCTGATGTCGTGGCCTTTGCCGTGGCCGCTGCGGCAAGGCTGATATCCAGCCCGCCAGCGCATCCCAGTTGTGCCGCAATCCGCGCGGCGATCATGTCCTCGGCCATGACGGCCAGGTTCTGCTGCAACGCCTGCTGACGCCCGATCGGCTTGCCAAATTGCACCCGTTCGTTGGCGTAATTGGACGTCATGGTGCACAACTGCCCCGCACACCCGGCAATCAGCGCCGCACGCAGCGCCGCCGCGACAGGACGCAAACCATCAGCGGGACGCGGCAGCACCGCGCCTGACAGAGCGTCCTGCCACGATATGCGCGCCGCCAGCGCACCGTGAATACCAAGCGGCGCAACCTGCAAATCTGCCGCTGCTACGAGCGCAAGGGCATCACCCCGGTCCAGCAACACATGGTCCGCCACAAGGCCGCACGGCACAACTTGTCCCGATACCGCCGACGTTGCCAGCGCAATCGGCCCATCAGGTGCCGCCACGCCTGCTTGCGCCAGAAGCGCGCGCGCAATCATCGTCTCGCCTACCGGCAAAGGCACAGCGTGGGCTCCAAGCGCGCCGAAAAGCGGTTCCACTTCGGCCAGCGATAGCCCTGCACCGCCCTGTTCTTCGCTGACCAAGGCATCAAGAAAGCCCGACACAGCAATTTCAGCCCACATCGCATCGGCTGAACCGCCCTGCTCAACCGCCCGCACAGCAGCCGGTGCAGCAATGCTTTCGAGCATGCGGACAAAGGGTTCCAGAAGTTCGTTCATCTCTCGCGCTCCCTTATCGCAGGCCCATTCCGCGCGCGATGATCCCGCGCAAGATCTCGCGAGTACCTCCGCGCAACGAAAAGCTTGGTGAAATATGTGTCAGGTATGTCAGCGTGCGGTACAGTTCCGGATCAACTGCTTCGTCAGGATGGGCCGCCAGATCATCGGCGATGACCACGGGCAATTCCTGTTCGAATGACGTGCCGCGATCCTTCACAATGCTGGCTTCCACCACCGGACTTTCCCCCAACGCCAAACGCGCGGTGCAGGCAATCGACATGGCGCGCAATGTTGCCAGTTCCGCCGTCAGCCGCCCGATCAGTGCGGCGCAATCTGTCCGCCCCACAGCCCGCACATGCCGCACCCAGGCGTCCAGCAAAAGCGCGCTGGAATAGATCCGTTCAGGGCCAGAGCGTTCAAACGCCAGCTCGGCCACGACCTGGTTCCAGCCCTCACCTTCATTGCCGACCAGAGCATCGTCGCCCAACTCCACGTTTTCAAAGAAAACTTCGGCAAAGTGGGCATCGCCGGTCAGATCGACAATCGGACGGATCGTGACACCGGGCGCCTTCAGATCGATGATCAGTTGCGACAACCCCGCATTGCGGTCTGCCGCCGAACCCGATGTGCGGATCAGCGCAATCATGTAGTCAGAATGCATCGCATTGGTCGTCCAGATCTTCTGCCCGTTGACCAGCCAGCCGCCAGCAGGCGTCCGTTCGGCCCGCGTCCGAACGCTGGCCAGATCCGATCCCGATCCCGGCTCGCTCATGCCGATGCAGAATATCTGCTCCCCCCGACAGATCGCGGGAATGTGCTTCTGGCGCTGATGCTCGGTCCCGAAGTTCAAGAGCAGCGGTGCGCTTTGACGATCGGCAATCCAGTGGGCGGCAACCGGCGCGCCCGCAATCAACAGCTCTTCAACCACCACGAAGCGTGCGAACGGTCCACGCTCCTGCCCGCCATAGGCCTTTGGCAACGTCAGTCCCAAAAACCCTTCGCGCCCCAGCGCACGGCTGAATTCAGGATCAAAGCCCATCCACGTCCGCGCGCGCTTTGCCAAAGGCATCCCGGCAATCTCACGCTCGATAAAGGCGCGGATCTGCGGGCGGATTGCTTCATCCTCTGGCGGCAAAGGTGCAAGCGTGAATGTATCGAACACGGCGGTTGGTCCTTACTGGAACAATATCAGACTGCCGCTTTGATGTGCTTGGCAGGTCATCGGATCAAATATTTATTTTGGCTGATGCGATACCGAAACGCTATCGCGTATCGCAAGCGCTGCCTTCACGAAATTGTCGGCCAGCGGCCCGGCATCCAGCGCCCGCACCAATCCCGTCTCAATCGGAATAGGCTCGACCAATGGGACAAGCCGTACGCCCGCAGGCGCAAACCGCGCTGATTTTGCCGGCACCAGCGCCACACCAAGGCCTGCTTGTACCATGCTTAAAATCGTCTGCACCTGCCCCGCTTCTTGTGACACTTGCGGCACAAATCCGGCAGTCTGGCATGCAAGCCGGATGGTAGAATGCAAAACACTGATCGGCGCGTACATGATAAACGGCCTGTCTTTCAGCGCCGCCAGATGCAAAGCGGATGCACCTTCGGGCACGTCATTATCAGGAAGCGCCACGATCAGGCTGTCGTGGTCGATCACGTCCATTGCAACCGGCGTGGCGTTGAGCACCGGCAACCTGACCAAACCGACATCGACTTTTCGCCCCGCAACGGCGTCCATGATTTCCACGCTGGTCATTTCTTCCAGCACCAGTTCGACCTGGGCATAGGCCTTGCGGAATGGCGATACGATGCTTGGCAGCAATTGCGCGACAGCAGATCCGATAAAGCCAACCACCAGTCGGCCACGCATCCCCACAGCTCCTTGCCGCGCAGCCTCGCGCACTTGTTCTGCTTGAAACAAGACCGCGCGCGCAGGCCCCAGCGCCGCCATTCCAGCCTCGGTCAAGCGCAAGCCACGGGGATTGCGTTCAAACAAAACCGCCCCAAGGTCTGTTTCCAATTTGCGGATTGCTACGGTCAGCGGCGGCTGCGACATGTTCAGCCGCTCGGCCGCACGGTGAAAATTGAGCGTCTCGGCCAGCACAGTGAAATAGCGAAGTTGGCGCAGATCCATGATACTCATCGTGTATTGCAAAAATGAAAATCAATATTAGCACACAGAGTCGCAAGGGCATAGCGATCCAGATTGCACATTGATGCATGTGGCCCACGCCGCCTGTTTGAATTGCCCGCCTGCCTGAAAAGAGGATATATCCATTGTCCGAACCCTTCTTGCTGATCGAACGCGATGGCCCGGTCGTCATTGCCACACTCAACCGGCCTGACGATCGCAACGCCATTTCCGAAACCACACACAGCGAAGAGATTGCCGACTTTTGCGGGCAAATGACGCGGGATCGCAGCGTTCGCGCGGTGGTCCTGACCGGTGCTGGCAAGGCGTTTTGCGCAGGCGGCAATATCAAGCACATGCGCGAAAAGGCTGGCATGTTCGCAGGCTCGCCGTTCCAGCAGCGCAATTCCTATCGCACCGGCATCCAGTTGATACCGACCGCGCTTTATGATCTCGAAGTGCCGGTCATCGCAGCGGTCAATGGTCCCGCAATCGGCGCTGGGCTTGATCTTGCCTGCATGTGTGATGTCCGCATTGCCTCGGAAAAGGCACTCTTTGCTGAAAGCTTCGTGAAGCTGGGCCTTGTCCCCGGTGATGGCGGCGCATGGCTGCTGCCCCGTATCATCGGCATGGCCCGCGCCAGCTTGCTCACCCTCACCGGCGATACCATCAATGCCGCGCGTGCACTGGAATACGGGCTGGTTGCCGAAGTGGTTTCACCCGAACAAGTCCTGCCACGCGCTATCGAGATTGCCCGGTCAATCGCGGCCAATCCAGGCCATGCAACGCGCATGGCCAAGCGCCTGTTGCGCGAAGGGCAAGACATGAAGCTTGCGCCTCTGCTCGAACTGTCCGCCGCATATCAGGCCTTGGCGCACCACACCGACGATCACCATGAAGCCGTGGCCGCCTTCATCGAAAAGCGCGCCCCGGAATTTGGCGATAAGTGAACGCAGTCCTTCTCCCCTCCCTTTAAGGGAGGGGCCGAGGGAGGGTTTACAAACTCTCCAACCTAAACCTTTGCCCGTCGCCCGATCCACGGCGCGGCGCGCTCCACTTGACCGGCCAGCCGGAACAGCAGCCCTTCCTCGCCATAACGGCCCGTCACCATCACGCCGATGGGCAAACCGTCAGCAGACATGGCCAGCGGCAATGACATGGCGGGCTGTCCGGTACCGTTGGCAATTCCGGTGAATGCGGTGAACGTGCCAACTTCACGCCCCCATTCGGCCATACTTCGCCCGGTATCCAGGCCGATCCGCCCCAATGGCAGCGGCGGTGCCGACAGCGTGGGAGAAAGGATCACGTCGAACTCTTCCATGAACTGCGCAATCGCCACGGCGGCGGCCTGATAGGCATTGTTGCCTCGTGCAAAGTCCCTGCCGGTCATGCCCTGCCCGATCGCGATGAACTCCATCGTCGTCCGCTCAACCACATCCGGCCCAAGCGTGATGCCCAGCAATTTGGCACGGTCTTCGCAATCGGCAGCAACAGAAGACGCCATCAAGGCAAAGCTGCTCGCGGCAATGCTGGCAAAATCGATCTTCGGCGCGGCCTCCTCCACATGATGGCCAAGGCTTTCCAGCAGCTTTGCTGCAGCGCGCGTCGCGGCGATCACTTCGGGATCGACCGGCGCGCCTGAAAATGGCGCAAGCATCAAAGCAATCCGCAACTTGCCCGGATCGCGGCCCACTTCGGCCAGGAATGCCCGCTCCGGCGTTGGCGCGCTATAGCGTGAGCCAAGTTCCGGCCCATGCGTCGCGTCAAGAATCGCAGCGGAATCGCGCACCGTGCGGCTGACCGCGTGATGCACCGACATACCGCCCCAGCCTTCGGTCCGCGCCGGCCCCATCGGCACGCGCCCGCGCGAAGGCTTCAACCCGAACAGCCCGCAGGCCGATGCCGGAATGCGGATTGATCCGCCGCCATCGGTTGCATGTGCCGCCGGGATGACACCCGCCGCGACAGCCGCCGCCGCCCCGCCGGATGATCCGCCCGCCACCCGTTCCGGGTTCCACGGATTGCGTGTCGCCCCGGTCGCAACGCTTTCGGTCGTCCCGGTCAGGCCGAATTCGGGCGTCGTCGTCTTGCCAAAAATGACAAACCCCGCGCGCTCGATCCGCCTGACCAGTTCCGACGTCACGCTGGCCTTCTGCCCGTTATACAGACGGCTGCCATTGCCGGTCACTTCGCCTGCGATGTGCGTATTCAAGTCTTTCAAAAGCCACGGCACGCCCCGGAACGGCCCTTCCGGTAACCCCGCCGCAATCGCCCGCCGTCCGTAATCATAGTGCTTTTGCGCCATGAAATTGAACTTCGGGTTTTGTGCTTCGGTGCGGGCAATTGCCGCCTCCAGCAGCTCTGCCGCCGATACCTTGCGCTTGGCCACAAGGCCTGCAAGCCCCAGACAATCGTGGCTATCCAGAACTTCGCCCATTCCTCGTGCCTGTGCTGTTGCAGCTGCCGGAAGCCCGGCGGTTGCCGCAAGGGCAATTCCGCCGGCAATGGCCTCGCGCCGTGTCGTCGTCATTTCGCGTAATACCTTGCGTAATATTTGCGGAATTGCGCGATCGGACCATCGCCTTCACAGATATAGGCGTTTGGCTCAAACTTCTGACGGTCCCAGATGATCTTGTCCTGATCGAACTGCTTGCAGATGTCGCGGATGATCGCGCGGGCCACCCCGGCACGCTCGCCTTCGGCCTGAGCGCGCGGCTGCGTAAAGCAGAACCGCACATGCACATGGTCCAGTTCAACCGGCGTGATGCAGGCTACCAGCAGAGTTTCGGAAATGCCGGTAAAGCGCGTCCAGCTCTGCCCCGGTCCCATCGTGTCATAGCTGATCTGGCCATCAACCTCGCCCCACGGCGTGCCCATCTTGGCTTTCACATCGGCACCGCGCCCCCATTCGCCCCAGCGCAATTCGCCCAGCGGCACATTGGCAGTGCCGTGGATATACTTGAAATGCGCCACATCCACGCCGTTTTCGGCCATGTTCTGGATCGATCCATAGACGTTCCATTCGAACACGTCATAATCGGTCCACTCAGGGTCAGTCGCCTCGGGCAGGTGCTCCACCTCAAACAGCGGCGCTGCGTCGTCGGGGTGATACCACACCCAGATCCAGCGGTTGGCCTCGGTCACAGCCCACGTCCGCGTGCACTTGCGCTTTACCTGTGGCGGGATGGATTTGGAGTAAGGGATCTCCTTGACCACGCCTTCCTCGCCATCATAACGCCATGCGTGGAACGGGCATTCCAGCAGATTGCCATGCACTTTGCCGCCATGGCCCATGTGCGCGCCCAGATGCTTGCAATAGGCGTCGATCACGCGGACCTGCCCGTCCTCGCCGCGCCACATCGCCAGCTCGGTGCTGAAATAGCGCATCGGCTTCACCTCGCCCACGGCAAGGTTCGCGGCCAGTTCCACCGGATACCAGCCAAACGGAATGCCGATATCCAGATTGCGCTCGGCCACAGAGGCGCGGCCTTCAACCGGCGCTGTGCGCCAGTCGGTCAGGTCCTGCCCCTTCAGCTTGTCGAGGATCTGCCACACCGCCACAGGCGCGGTGCGCGCATCGGTTGCCGATTTCTGATCATTGGCACTCATTGCCGGTCTCCCAATTCAAGCGCCTGCAAAATTGCGGGGCGCGACCTGGCGGATTGGGTTGTCTTTCCCGCCCGGATTTTGCTTGAACTACGGGGCAGACTTCCCAGCCCCGATCTCGTCTAAAGCCCGAACACCTTGATCGCGTTTTCACGCAGGAACTTGGGCCACACCTCGTCCTTGAACGGAACGTTCTGCATGTCGCTCATGATCCGGTCGAGGCTGAGGCCCATCGGGAAATACCCGGCGTAGATGATCTTGTCGGCCCCGCGCGTGTTGGCATAATCGATGATCGCCTTGGGGTAATGCTTGGGCGCAAAGGCGCTGGTCGAATAATACAGGTTCGGCCACTTCAGCATCAGCTTCACCGCCAGCGCTTCCCAAGGCTCGGCCCCGTGGCGCATCACCACCTTCAATTCGGGGAAGAACCAGCACACCTCGTCAAGGTGCTCCACCTTCTGCGTTTCCATCGGAATACGCGGGCCGGGAATGCCCACATTCAGCAGGATCGGCAGGCCCATTTCCTCACACGCTGCATAAAGCGGGAACATGTATTTATGATTGATCGCCACTTGCGGCAGCGTGCCCGAAGGGAATACGCTTACCGCGCTCAAGCCCACTTCGGCATGGATACGCTTGATCCGGCGGATGCCTTCAACGCCCTGATTGGGATCAACCGGCAGATCGAAGAAGAACCGGTCACCGTACAATTCCTTGGCGCGGCGCGACGTATCGTTGTCATTCCACCCCACCAGCGCGCGCTCGACATTGTGCTTGTCCATCTGCGCCACGGTCCAGGCGATGTAATCATCCTGTTCGCCCGATTGCGGAATGTCCTTGAACATATATTGTGCGGGCATGGCAAACTCGCCCAGCGTCTGCTTGTCCTTGATCAGCGGACGGAACGGCGCAAACCACTCGGCGCGGTCTTCGGCATCGGGAATGCCCAGCATGCAATCAATTATGCCGATATCGGTTGGCATGGCCATTTCAATTCTCTCCTGAAAGCTGCGGCCACAAGGCGCGCAGGGCGATCTTGTCGACCTTGCCCAGCGCATTGCGCGGCAGTGTTGTTTCGCTGATGACAACGCGCGTGGGCGCTTTGTAACGCGCCAGTTGCGTCGCGACGCCTTCGATGATTGCGGCCTCGGTCAATCCATTGGCCACCACAACCGCCACCAACCGTTCACCCATCCGTTCATCGGGCAGGCCAAAGGCGGCGCATTCGGTCAACCCCGGCATCATGCCAAGGGCGCGCTCCACCTCGGCGCAATAGATGTTCTCCCCGCCCGAAATGACCATGTCCTTCTTGCGGTCAACGATGAACACATAGCCGTCCTGGTCAACATAACCGACATCGCCAGTCCGCAACCAGCCATCGGCGGTCAGCACGGCGGCGGTCTCTTCAGGACGGTTCCAGTACCCGCTCATCACTTGCGCGCCGCGCACGACAATCTCGCCCGCCTCGCCAAACGGCAGCACCGCGCCATCAGCACCTTCGATGCGCACCTCCACCATCGGCAGCACGCGCCCCGCCGCCGCTGGCCGCTTCATGAATTCTGGCCCCACAGCCTGCGCAATCGCGCCTGAACATTCGGTCATGCCATATCCGGTGCCGATCTGCGCCTGCGGGCACAGCGCATGCACTTCCTCGACAAGGTTCACGGGCAGAGCCTGCCCGCCACTGCCGATATTGCGCAAGCTGGCAAGGCTGGCACCTTCA
>JADYXV010000023.1 GCA_020853995.1 Novosphingobium sp. | reverse complement strand
TCGGGAGCATCATCTACAGCCAGAACAGGGGCTTGCCCGAATGTCGTTTCTGCACGGCCTTGCCACCAGAACACGCCAGCAGCCACCAGCATCAATGTTGCCAGTCCCCCCAGTAACCCTCGCAGCATATCCCTCGCTCCCCGACTGAGTGCCAAGTCTAGCGCTTGGACAGTGCTTCCGGCAGCGCAAGATCGTACCGCTTTGGCAGGATCTAACGGCCCAGCAGGCCGATCCGCAACAGGGCACCGAAGTTAAAAAGGGGGCGCGCCGCACCTGCACCTCCGGATCTAACCGCATGGGCGGCCAACACGGACAACGGCCGCATCTTGCGCGTCAACCGGGGCAGTGACGGGTGTCTACCTGCTGGGTTGACCAACTGTTCGGCAGTGGTGCGAACCGCCTCTGGATCATTTTCGCCGACAAGGCGGCCCAGCGCCTCGAATGCAGCAACCTGTGCTTCGACCAAGGTGGTTCCGCCATCCTCTCCAACGACTTTTGCTTCCCATCCATTAATCACATCGATCAACGCTGCTGCCTCGGCTTCCCAAACAGCCATTCTTGCCAGCAAAGGCTCCCCCTTGGGCCAACGGCCGGCCGGTTCGGACAAGCGATCACGCCACCACGACAAGCGAAGCTGGATCATGAGCGGTTCGCGGCCAGGGCGTGCTGCGTCTTCGAGGCGATGCTGGAGCAACAGCAACGCTTCCCATGCCTGCCGAGCCTGACGGTCTGCGTAAACAAGCGCAAGTTGTTCAATCGGGTCCAGTGCATCATCAGACACCGGTGCTACGTCAGACATTGATGCTCGACCTCGGACTGGGTTGGCCCAGCACTTGCGCTGGTTCAAGAGGTTGGCCGGTAATGGAAAACAGCTGATTGTAAAACTCTCATAACACAGGTTTTGGGGCATCATGCAGAACGGCTGCTGAGGTCGTACTCAAGAGAACAACGATAGATCAAACAGTTGAATGTCCGATACAAAATGGCCCATCAATCAAGAATTGATAACCATTAGAAAATCCGTCACTTATAAAAGCCGTTAACAAAAGATCATGTGAAAACGCTACGAATGGTAGGCAATTTAACACAATTTTCACCATAAACCTTACCCAATATATTACGCGTTTGCCTTTAGTGCAGTCCAATGCACAACGATCTCACACCCGAGCCCGTCACCAAGCGTCAGGCACCTGCGATATTGCGCAGGACGCAGCGCATGTTCCAGTCGCTTGCCAGTGATACAAGCGGCAATGCCTTGATGATTATGGCATTTGCGATTGTGCCGCTGTTTGCACTGGTCGGGTCGGGTGTCGATATGGGACGCGCATATGCCGTGCAATCACGGCTACAGCAGGCATGCGATTCGGGCACACTGGCTGCACGCAAGGAACTGGCGACCACGCCAAACTTTTCTGCTGCAAACCATGGCCCTGCGATCACACAAAAAGCCAACCGGTTTTTTAACGTGAACTTCCCGGACAAGCTCGACAATACACAGGACCGCAGCTTCGACATTGCGATCGAAAGCGATTCCTCGATCAGCGGCGTTGCATCTGTGGTTGTGCCAACTGATGTCATGAAGATGTTCGGCAAGCGCGACATCGCTCTGAGCGCAAAATGCCGCGCGGAACTGAGCGTGCCCAATACCGACATCATGATGGCTCTGGACGTAACCTTGTCAATGACGGCCACAAATCCGGGCGATTCCGGCAACCGCCTCAGCGTGTTGAAGACTGTCGTGAAGAACTTTTTTACTACCATTGAAAGTGCAAAGTCTTCCACGAGCCGTATTCGCTATGGCTTTGTGCCTTATTCAACCAACGTCAACGTCGGCGGGTTGCTGAAGCAGAATTGGGTTGTGAACCGCTGGGACTATCCCTCGCGTGTGCTGAGCACAAAACCGACGAGGGTGACTGAGATTGCCAATGAATACAGCGCTGTAACATACATTTCGGGCAGTTATTACCGGTCAACCCATAGCACGACACCTGCAACCAGGGGTAGTGTCGAAGGCCAATGGACATGTCCTTCACTGCCAACAGGATCATATACCGAGCGGTGGTCGAATACTGAAGTATCACGTACGCCTGTCACCAACCCGGACGGCTTCAGAATTGTTACCGATGTTCGTCGCACACGGACAGGCATAGCTTACTGGAACCATCTCGACGGGCAAACCTGCATAACCTTTGCCGAGAACTTCTCGAATTATATTGACAGTTACCGGCATACCCAATGGCCTGTCTACAGAGACTATAATGTCTGGATATACAAGGACATCAATACCAATACGGGTAATTGGAAGGCAGAAACCAACGGGTGCATGGAAGAGCGGTCAACATATGAAATCACCGATTACAACAACGTTGACCTGAGCCGCGCCAAAGACCTTGATATTGATAGCGAACCAACCAACGATCGGGACACGCAGTGGCGTCCGATGTACCCTGAAATCGTCTACGGCCGTGCCAAGAACTATTGGGGTGGCGGAAGCTTCACGTCAGACGAGGTCACGACCACGGCGGACTTTTATAATCCCAAAAACGCAGGCTATGCTGCCTGCCCTGCTGCTGCAAAGAAATTGCAGGTTTGGGATAAGACGGCCTTCGACGGCTATGTTGATGGACTTACCGCCACTGGTCATACCTATCACGATATCGGGATGATCTGGGCTGCACGTTTGCTCTCGCCAACTGGAATCTTCGCTTCGGAAAACAGCGACATTTCAGCCAGCAAGCCAACTAGCCGCCACCTTATCTTCATGACCGACGGTCAGACCGAACCATTCGATCTGAACTATGGTGCGTACGGACTGGAGCCGCTTTCCAAGCGGCGCTGGAGCGAAACTTCGCCGCTTACGCTGACACAAACTGTCGAAAAACGGTTTTCGTTTGCCTGCGAAGAAGCAAAGAAGAAGCGCATTACCGTTTGGGTCATTGCCTTTGGTACCACGGTCAATCCCATCATGACGCAATGCGCAGGGCCGGGCCGCACGTTCAGCGCATCAAACGCGGGTGAACTGCAAACCGCCTTCCTGACAATTGCCAAGTCAATCGGCTCGTTGAGGCTATCGGAATGAAACAGGGATACATCTTCCGGCAGCTTGTCCGGCAAAGAGATGGCGCGGCAGCTGTCGAATTTGCCCTCATCGCACCGATGCTGATCATGGTTCTGATGGGCATGTTCGATCTTGGCTTCAACGTCTATATCAACGCCACTTTACAAGGGGCCGTGCAACAGGCTGCAAGAAAATCAACAGTCGAAAGCGCGCTAGGCTCAAACGCTCTTATTGACCGCGCGGTCGAGAAGCAGATCAAGCGCCTTGTCCCGAGCGCGGAGGTGAAGCCCGCACGCAAGGCATATTCCAATTTCTCAAGCGTCGGCTTGCCAGAGGATTTCACCGACGTGAACGCCAATGGTACCTGTAACGCAGGCGAACCGTTCGAGGACGCAAACGGCAACGGTATCTGGGATCATGACCGTGGAGCCAATGGTATGGGCGGCGCGCGTGATGCGGTGCTCTATACTGTAACGGTTGAATACAAGCGCCTGTTCCCCATGGCCACACTGATCGGGCTGCCTCCAAAGGTTACCACCGTGGCCAAGACGGTATTGCGCAACCAGCCATATGATTCACAAAAAAGTCTCGCAAAGCCAGGAACGTGCATATGAATCAGCGGTTTTCCAAAGTCGCTCGCAAACTCGCACACTTGCGCAACGACGTTTGCGGTACTGCGGCACTTGAATTTGCGCTTGGCCTTCCATTGCTTTTGGGCGTTGGCATGTGGGGAGGAGAGCTTGCGAACCTTGCCATGGTCAACATGCAGGTCAGCCAGCTTGCCATGCAGATCGCCGATAACGGGTCGCGCATCGGCGATACTTCGATGCTGCAAGATCTTAAAATCTATGAACGCGATATCAACGATCTGCTGGAAGGCGC
>JADYXV010000022.1 GCA_020853995.1 Novosphingobium sp. | reverse complement strand
TGCGCTTTGAAGGCACCAGCAATTACGTTGCAACCGATGATCTCAAGGTTGCCGTCAATGCAGCAGTTTTGCTCCGCCGCCCGCTGCTGGTCAAGGGTGAACCCGGCACCGGCAAGACCGTGCTGGCACATGAAATCGCCAAGGCCGTCGGCGCGCCGCTGATCGAATGGAACGTAAAATCCACCACCAAGGCGCAGCAAGGCCTCTATGAATACGATGCCGTTGCCCGCCTGCGCGATGGCCAGTTGGGAGATGAACGCGTCCACGACATTGCGAACTACATCAAGAAGGGCAAGCTGTGGGAAGCCTTCACAGCGCCCAAGCTGCCCGTGTTGCTGATCGATGAAATCGATAAGGCCGATATCGAATTCCCCAACGACTTGTTGCAGGAACTCGACCGGATGAGCTTCGACGTTTATGAAACGCAAGAGCGCATCACTGCTGTTGAACGCCCGATCGTAGTGATCACCTCGAACAACGAAAAGGAACTGCCCGACGCGTTCCTGCGCCGCTGCTTCTTCCACTACATCAAGTTCCCCGATCGCCAGACCATGCAGGCGATCATCGATGTCCACTTCCCCGGCATCCAGAAGACCCTCGTTAACAAGGCAATGGAGATCTTCTACGAAGTCCGCGAAGTCCCCGGCCTCAAGAAGAAGCCTTCCACCAGCGAACTGCTCGATTGGCTGAAGCTCCTCCTCAACGAAGACATGCCCTTGGACGTCCTGCAAAACCGCGATCCCACCAAGGCGATTCCGCCCCTGCACGGCGCGCTGCTCAAGAACGAACAGGACATCATGCTGTTCGAACGCCTTGCCTTCATGGCGCGCCGTCCGGGGAATTGAGGCAAAGAGCGATGTCTCATCCCGGAGGATGCCTTTGCGGTGCAGTGCGCTACGAGATTTCGGCAGAACCCCTTGCCGCGCGCATGTGCTGGTGCCGGGATTGTCAACGGATCGCCAGCGGGTCTGCCACTGTCAATGTGTTGTTTCCAGAAGAAGCGGTCGACTTAACGGGCGATCTCGGCCGCTTCATGATGATTGCAGATAGCGGCAACGCAGTGGAGCGCGGGTTTTGCCAGGTGTGCGGATCCCAGATTTACAGCCGCACAGTTACACCTGCGGGTTTACCCATGCGCGTCCGTGCCGGAACCTTGGACGATCCCGAATTGATCGCACCCAGCGCCATCATCTGGGCTGATAGCGCGCCTAGCTGGGCCCCATTTCCCGAGCACTTGCCGCGACACCCGAAGGGACCGCCGCCAGCACCCTAAGGCAGTACTTAATCACGCGACCCAAACGTCCCCAATTCTATTTGGGCGAACATCGCCTGTGCCGCGGGCCGCACATTGATCTGCTCGATCCAGCGCAGCAGATGCGGCGTGGCCTCCTTGTTCACCAGATCGGCAAACCCGAATTGCATCCCGTTGGCGATGGCAAAGTTGCAGATATCGGCAAGGCTGAACATGTTGCCCACCAGCCATTCGTTATCGGCCAGATGATCATCCAACCGCCGCACTGAAAACGCGATCTTGCGCATTTCCTCGTCTAGCATGTCTTGCGGAAAGCCCTCACGCGCGCGTCGCCACTTCACTTGCTGCTCAACCACCGGAATAGCCGCTACCTTCTCCTCGAACTCGGCGTCGCTCAACCCTTTCACCATGTTGCCCACGCAACGGTGCCAACCGATGGTTGAAACGCACCAGCAGAAGTATTCGTCCACCCACTTGGTCCACACCCGCATCTGCGCGCGGCCAAAGCTGTCGGCTGGCCGCAGCACAACATCGGTCGGGTACTCGTCCTCAAGGTATTCGCAGATCACGGTGGATTCGGTGATGACTTTATCCCCATCAACCAGCGCCGGAACCTGCCAACGCGGATTGATCGCCTTGAACCAGTCGCTGTGATGTTCAAACTTTGCCGATTCAAGCCGGTGCTTTTCAACATCAAGCCCCTTTTCGAACACCGTTAGTAACGGCTTCATCGAATTGGCGGCAGGGCCAAAGCTGTAAAGTTTCATGGTCATATCGGTATCCTCTCCGTTAAAGGACACCATAAACAATTGTTTGCCTACCTAACAATACACACTCTGGCCATAACGGCACCGGCCAATCAACTCACCGTAAAGCAATCTTGCCCCGCACGCTTCAACGTCGTGCAGTAAGCATGGGCACCGGGCGCAGATGCCCGCAGCCGATAGAATTGGCGTCGGCCCACAACCGCCGGGATCACCGCCTTGCGGAACCCTGAAAGCTCGGGATAAACCGCCACCAGTGACGCCCATCGCGCCTCGGCCTCCCCAGCACTCGCTTCGGCTGCAAGCTGGATCGTTTGTCCCGAGCCGGAATAGGGCAAAGGTGCCACCGCCAGCGCAACACCGGCTTCGCGCACCCTTTCCGGCATTAACAACCGTCCAGTTTGCACATTCAACGCCAGCGTCACCGCCGCCACGTTTGATCGCACAGCCTCATTCGTCACCACCACTGTCGTCGACGCCGCGTTCGTCAGCGCAAACAGCGCGCGCGCAAAGCTGTACGGCAGCCGAATGCATCCATGCGATGCGGGATAACCCGGCACGCGTCCTGCGTGAATTGCAATGCCACGCCATGTCAGCCGCTGCATATAGGGCATCGGTGCATTACTATAAATGTTGGACCGGTGCCGCACCCGCTTCTGCAAAATCGGGAACACCCCCGCAGGGGTCGAATGGCCACGCTTGCCGGTGGAAACGGGTGAGGAATCCCACAACGCGCCATCCTTGAACACGTACATCCGCTGCGATGCCTTGCTCACCACGATCAGCACGCCCGATTGCAGAACGTCACTCACCGCAGGCGCTGCCTGAACCGGCAAAGCTTGCGCCTCTACGCGCTGCTCCGATCCAAACAGCGCCATGTTCGTCAGCGCAAAGACCCCCAGAACCGCCGCGCACAGGCCCAAAATCCGCTTCATGGTAACCATCCCTTAACCACGTTTGTTAACGATTAAGCGGCCTTTACCAGCGCTCAACCGATTCGTTTCATGCACTGTCCCACCGCGCACTCTTGCCGACCCCGCATTGAGCGTTTAATCAGCAGGTTAAGCCAAAGGAGCGCTCCCAAGTGTTTTTCAACTTCGTCGACGAATTGCGCGCCGCCGGCATATCGGCCAGCTTCAAGGAGCATCTCACCCTGCTCGAAGCGCTCGACAAGGACGTGATCGACCAGACGCCCGAGGCGTTTTACTACCTCAGCCGCACCACCTTCGTAAAAGACGAGGGCATGCTTGATCGCTTCGATCAGGTGTTCAACAAAGTCTTCAAAGGCGTCCTGACCGATTACGGACAGCGCCCGGTTGAGATCCCCGAAGACTGGCTCAAAGCCATTGCCGAAAAATTCCTGTCCGCTGAAGAGATGGAAAAGATCAAGGCCCTCGGCAGTTGGGACGAGATCATGGACACGCTCAAGAAACGGCTGGAAGAGCAGGAAAAGCGGCATCAGGGCGGCAACAAATGGATTGGCACCGGCGGCACCAGTCCGTTCGGCAATGGCGGCTATAATCCCGAAGGCGTGCGCATCGGCGGTCAGGGCAAGCACAACCGCGCGATCAAGGTCTGGGAAAAGCGCGAATTCCAGAACCTTGATAACACGCGCGAACTTGGCACGCGCAACATCAAGATCGCACTGCGCCGCCTCCGCCGCTTTGCCCGCGAAGGCGCAGCAGACGAACTTGATCTGCAAGGCACCATCGAAGGTACCGCGCGCCAGGGCTGGCTCGACATCAAGATGCGTCCGGAAAAGCGCAACGCTGTCAAACTGCTTCTATTCCTCGATATCGGCGGATCGATGGACCCTTTCATCAAGCTGGTAGAAGAGCTGTTCAGCGCCGCCACCGCCGAATTCAAAAACATGGAATTCTTCTATTTCCACAACTGCCTTTACGAAGGTGTGTGGAAAGACAACAAGCGCCGTTGGACCGACCGCACCAACACTTGGGACCTGCTTCACAAATACGGCCATGATTATAAAGTCGTCTTCGTGGGCGACGCCGCGATGAGCCCCTATGAAATCAGCCACCCCGGCGGCAGCGTTGAACATTTCAACGAAGAATCAGGCGCAGTCTGGATGCAACGCGTGGCGCAAACCTACCCGGCAACGGTGTGGCTAAACCCCGTCCCCGAAAAGCAATGGACCTACTCCCAATCCACCAAAATGCTCAAAGACCTGCTCGGTGGCTCGATGTACCCGCTGACTCTGGAAGGCCTCGACGGCGCGATGAGGGAGTTGACGCGTAAGAAGCATTGAAAGCCCTACCCCGTCGCCCATGACCCGATCCGGGGTATGGCCTTCTTGAAGGCCAAACGCATCCAGGCCAAGGGGCACTGCGCTCACTAAAGCAGAAACGCCTGCCGCTCTTCCACCCAGGCAGCCTCGTCCCGGCCGGCCACAGAGTCGAGATCGCCTGCAACCGATCCGGCATCGTCCACCCATTCACGCAGCGCAGGGCCGCCGTTGATCACATCGATCGCCAGCTTGTCGAACACGTACTCATATGGAAAATCGCGCCACAGCGGATAATCGGGATAAAGCGTCCGGATCGCCTTGAAGGCCAGCGCTTGCAGCCGCCACGGACGGAACGCGTGGTGATCGTAGAACGCGCCCTCGGCATGGATCATCAGCGCGTTGCACAATGTCTTGGCGTGTTTGTGGAACGTCGGCTCAAACCAGCATTCGCGGATGGTGCAACCTGTCATCCACTGCGGAGCAATGGCGCGCATTTGCGCCAGAACGCCCTTTGCGTCCACATCAGGTGCACCAAACAGCACCTCCAGCGGACGGGTAGTGCCGCGCCCTTCGGATACAGTCGCGCCCTCGATCATCACCGTCCCGGCATAGGCTCGGGCCATGTTCAGGCTGGCTGCGTTGGGCGAAGGGTTGATCCAGATGCGGCTTTCCGGCCAGCCAAAGCCCGGTGCGGTGTCAGGCTCCCAGCCCTCCATCGCAATCACGCGGTAATCCACATCCAGCCCGAAGTGCTTGATAAACCAGTGGCCCATCTCGCCCAGCGTCATGCCGTGGCGCATCGGCATCGGCCCTGCACCCACAAAGCTTTCCCAACCGGGCAGCAACGTGGTCCCCTCGACCGGTCGCCCCGCCGGATTGGGCCGGTCCAGCACCCACACCGCCTTGCCCGTGCCGTTTGCCGCCTCAAGCAGATAAAGTAGCGTTGTAACAAAGGTATAGATCCGGCAGCCGAGGTCTTGCAGATCGAACAGGAACACATCGGCGCTGTCCATCATCCTTGGCGTCGGGCGGCGGACTTCGCCGTAAAGGCTGAACACCGGGATGCCATAAGTCGGGTCCAGCTCGTCCGCCGTCTCGACCATGTTGTCCTGCTTGTCGCCCTTAAGCCCGTGCTGCGGCCCGAAAGCAGAGGACAACGTGATCCCCGAACACGCCGCCAGTGCATCCAGCGAATGCACCAGCCCCTCCGTCACCGAGGCAGGATGCGCAACAAGCGCGATGCGGCGGCCTTCAAGGGGCGCGCGCAGGGCGGGGTCGGCCAGCAGCCTATCGATACCGAACTTCATGGGGCAGCAGGTGCCGCAAGCATGGCCGCGAAGCAAGCCTCGCTGTGGAAATCGGGCTTATCTTCGCGGTGCGCGATGGCCCAATAGGACTTGCGCCCGCCCTCCTCCTCGATCACCGCACTCAATCCATAAGCCCACGGCATAGGCGGCAAAGCGGCTGCGGGAATGGCAGCGTCAAAGATCAGCACCGATTGGCCACGGCGCGGCGTGCATACCGGATCGCGCGGGGTGGGGCGTTCGGCCATGCCAGCCCGATATGCACTGAAATCATAAGCCGCCCAAGCTTGCGATGGCGACAAGTTGAACTCGGCATAAGCATCGCCGCCAACCAGCTTTACAAAAAGCTCGAAGCACGTCGTCTGCCACAACCCGTCCGCGCGGCGCTTGCCGCTGGGGCCAAGGCCGCTGTGCTGCAACTGGGGCAGGCGGGTGGCTTTTCAGGCAACCCCAAGGTGCGCATTGGTCTGCCGGGTGTGCTGGACGACGCGGCC
>JADYXV010000021.1 GCA_020853995.1 Novosphingobium sp. | reverse complement strand
GGCAATGCACCGCAATCGACCGGGTCATGCCGATGATGCCGGCCTTGGCCGCAGCATAGGCCGGAATGACGCTGATGCCCTTGATCCCGCCAACCGATGCCATGTTGATGATCGAACCCGAACCATCCTTGCTCATGTGCGGGATCGCCGCCTTGCACCCCAGGAACGTGCCGCCAGCCATCACATCGGTCTGGAGCTTGTACTCCTCGTAGGACAATTCCTCGACCGTGCCGAACCTCACCAGCCCGGCATTGTTGACCAGCGTATCCAGCCGTCCGAACCGCGCGATTGTTTGTGCCACCACTTCGTTCCAGCGCGCTTCATCGCGCACATCATGGTGCAGGAACACGCAGCCGGGAATTTCGGCGGCAACAGCCTCGCCGAGATCGGCCTGCATGTCGGTAATGACCACTTTTGCGCCCTCGCGCGCCAGAACCCGCGCGTCTTCCGCGCCCAGCCCCGAAGCACCGCCGGTAATCAGCGCAACCTTGCCTTCCATTTTGCCCATGTCGGTTATCCTTATGCTGCCCAGTGGGCGTAAACGGGGTCTGCACTGCCAAAGCAGCCACGGTTGGTCAGCGCTTCGTAAAAGCCGTCGCGTTCCATCGTTGACGGGTGGGAATGGGTCCAATCGGCCACAAAAGTGCGCGACAGGATCAGCCATTTGCCATCCCGCTTCACATAGCGGTCAATATATCGCCCGCCGGTCAGCACTTCGGTTCCGGCCTGCACCATTTGCGCAATCGCATAATGTTCGCCCACCGCTTCATGCCCGCGCACATCAACCCATTCGTTGGCCACCGAATGGAAGCACATTTCAAGGTTGGCCTGCACAAACGCTGCAATATCGCGCGCAAAGTCCTTGCCCGATCCGTTGACGACGCCGGAAATAACCGTGGAATCATCGGTAAATATCGATGCCAGCAAAGCCTCGTCGGCGCGGTCCATTCCGCGCGCATAGGCCATGCACAAGTCGTGGATTTCAGCTTTGGCCAATGCCGCTTCAAGCGCAACTTCGCGGTCTGGTGTGGCAGTCATGGTTGTTCCCCGTGCTGAGGCGGCGTGAAAGGCAAGCAGAGCGCGGCCCGCATCAGCCGCCCCTTTGGCACCTGCGGGCGCATAATGGTCTGGCGCGACCGGCGGATCGGTGCGCGTTGCAGTGGATGGACGGTTGCTGTTGCCATCAAGCACATATGTGCGGTGCGTCAGCCGCCACTGCCCGTCGCGGCATTCGTGGCGGTCAAGGTACCGCCCGAACACCCAGCGTTGCAGCTCTGCCTCTTCAACATAGGCGATCACATAGGATTCAGACGTGGCACGGTTGCCATCAACCCTGATCCAGCAGTTCGATGTGCGATGAAGTGTGGGCAATGCGCCCTTTTGCGCATCGGCCAATATCGCCACCAGCGTCGCCGCAGGCCCTGCGAAAAAGCCGTAATCGACCGTCGCATCATCATGATATGCCGCGCCCAGCAAATTCGCATCGGCACGGTCAACGCCCCGGCTGTGCAGCGCCAGCGCATTGGCAATGCCAGCGCGGGCGATAAAATCGTCAGTCCCGATCAAGGCGGGTGTCCTTCCAAAAAAGTGCCCCGGTTGCAGTGAAGCAACCGGGGCCAGGGAGGATTTCAGATCAGAAGTTGAAGCCTGCCGAAACGCCGAACTGGCGTGGCGGAGCATAACCGACCAGACCCATGTAACCGGGGCTGTCATAGACGGTCGAGATGTAACGCTTGTCGAACAGGTTCTTGCCCCACAGGCCGATCGAGTACTTCTTGTCCGGCCCGTAATAGGTCAGCAGCGCATCGACATAGTACGTGGGCTGGATGGTCGAACGCGGGGTATTGACCACGGCGGTGTAGAATTTCGACGCGGTATACATCCAGCTCACATCAGCCACGATGCTGCTGTCATTGGGCAGTTGCGTTGTAAAGTTTGCACCCAATGTCGATGCCCAGCGTGGCGCATTCTGCAAGGCAAAGCCTTCCAGATCCAACGTGGAACCAGCTACCGGATCGAAATACAGGAAGTTCTTGTACTTCGTATCCAGGTAGGCAAGCGATCCGCGCAGCGTCAGGCCTTCCACCGGCACGGCCTGCATTTCCAGCTCGAAGCCTTTGATTTCAGATTGCGCCGCATTGAGAATGCGGTTGCCCTGCACGTTGGTGTCAGGATCGAAATAGATCTGCGCAACCTGCATGTCGCGGTAATTGGTGTAGAACACCGACACGTTGGCGCGGACACGGCGGTCAAAGAAGTCGGCCTTCAGACCGGCTTCGAATGTATCGACCTTTTCCGGACCATAAGGCGTGTCGCCAGCTGCTGCCACACCGATACGGCCGGTAAAGCCGCCCGATTTGAACCCGCGCGCCCAGCTTGCATAAAGCAACTGGTTCTGCGCCAGTTCGTAATCAAGGCCGATTTTCCAGCCGACATTGTTCCAGCTTTTCTTGCCGCCCACATCAAGGCTGCCGGGGAAGACCACATCGAACTTGTCCCACTGCGCCGATGTCAGCGCTTCACTGCCAAGCCCGGTGTCGAGCGTTGAGCGCGCATCGATCTTGTCATGGGTATAGCGGATGCCTGCCGAAAGCTTCAACCGGTCGGTCAGCTGGGTATAAGTCTGGACAAACGCCGAGAACGATTCCGTGCCCTGATCCTGCACATTGTACTGGATCAACCCCGGCAGCGCGAAGTCCAGATGGTACATCTGATAGTGGTTGTAGTCCGTCTTGAGGTAAAACAGACCGGCCACGGCATTGAAGCTGTCACCCACATCGAAGGAACTGCGCAATTCCTGGCTGAACTGCCAGCCCCGCGTGCGGCGGCGCGTGGCGTTGTTGGTTTTCGCGGTGCCATCCT
>JADYXV010000020.1 GCA_020853995.1 Novosphingobium sp. | reverse complement strand
TCCGCCGGAAAAGCCAAAAAGGTCGCGCTCATCGCCGTCGCACGAAAACTCCTCATCACCTGCAACGCCATCATCAGGACCCAAAAAACATGGCAAAGCACTTGACCACAAAGACAGTCGCTGAACTAGTTTCAGGGTCCATTCCTCCGCGCGCACTTACGCCCGAATATTGCAGCAAACCGGGCCGCTGCGCTGCCGCGAGGCGCAAGTGCGCGCGGCACGATGGATGCTGAAACAAGTTCAGCATGACGAAGAATTTATGAGATGAACTTCAGTTCCATCTGGCTCTTGGCTGCGCTTGCCGCAATCAGGCGAAGTCGCTAGGCGGTGCGCGAACATATATTCACGCACCAGATTGAACGGGACCAGCGCCAAATGTCCGAACCGCTTTATGACGTCATCGCCATCGGCAACGCCATCGTCGATGTCATGGCACCGTGTGATGATGCCGATATTGAACAGCTTGGGCTGGCCAAAGGCGTGATGACGCTGGTCGATACCGACCGCGCCAAAGAATTGTATGAAGCGATGGGACCAGCGCGCGAGATTTCGGGCGGATCAGCCGCCAATACTTTGGCAGGGCTTGCTGCGCTGGGGGCAAAATGTGCGTTCATCGGGCAGGTTGCAGACGACCAGTTGGGCGAAGTGTTTGCCCATGACATTCGCGCGGGCGGCATCGCCTTTGATACAGCCGCGCGCGAAAGCGATCCGCCAACGGCGCGATGCCTGATCTTTGTGACGCCCGATGGCCAGCGTACGATGAACACTTTCCTGGGGGCTTCACAATTCCTGCCCGCAACGGCGCTGGATGACGCGACCATTGCGGCGGCCAGCATCCTGTATCTGGAAGGCTATTTGTGGGACCCCGAAGAGCCGCGCAAGGCCATGCGGCGGGCGATTGCGGCCGCGCGCAATGCGGGGCGCAAAGTGGCGTTCACGCTGTCTGATGCCTTTGTGATTTCGCGTCATGGTGATGATTTCCGCGCGCTGATCGACGCAGGCGAGATCGACATTCTGTTTGCCAACGAACATGAATTGGCGGCGCTGACGGGGGTCGAGGATTTTCACGCCGGGCTTGAACAACTGGCCGCCAAAGTGCCGACCGTGGTGGTGACCCGCAGCGAAAACGGTGCCCATGCGGTGAACGGCGGGGAAAGCGCGCATGTGCCTGCCGAGCCCATCGACAAGGTTGTGGACACGACAGGCGCGGGCGATCTGTTTGCGGCAGGGTTCCTGTTCGGCCATGTGCGCGGCCGTTCATTGGCCGATTGCCTGACGCTGGGTGCGATCTGCGCGGCAGAGATCATTTCGCATTACGGCGCGCGGCCGGAAGCGGATTTGCAGGAACTGGTGGCAGCGCGGCTGGGCTGATTGCTGCGCTTGCATCTTTTGCCAAATGAGAGGTGGTAAACCCTCCCCCAACCCCTCCCTTGAGGGAGGGGGGAAGAAGGTGTGGCCACTCCTTTAAGGGAGGGGGTGTTCCGCTGGCGGCAGTTCAGGCCTGCTGGATATAGGACCGCATGGCGTCGGCTTCGGCTTCGATCTTGTCGATGCGGTATTTTACCAGATCTCCGATCGAGACGAAGGCGACCATCGTGCCGCCATCGACTACGGGCAAGTGGCGGAAGCGGCGCTGGGTCATCAGGGCGAGCGCTTCGAGCACGGAGGTGCCCGACGTGATGGTGATGACCGGCGCGGTCATCATGTCGCGCACTTTCATGTGCAACGCAGCTTCGCCGTGTTTGTGCAGGCAGCGCATCATGTCGCGTTCGGAAAAGATGCCCGCAACACCCGTTTCGCCATCACGCACGGGAAGCGCGCCGATCCGGTGCTGGGCCAGCATGGTGATGGCGTCCGACACGTTGTCATCGGCGTTGCAGCTCCACACTTCACCGCGTCCGGCAATAACTTGGGCAATTGTCATGGCATCCTCCGATAGGTTGATGGTCGCGCCTGCGCCTTTGGGCGTCTTGCGTTCCATTGGTCTCCCTGCTGGATCATGCCACCGATTCGGGCCTTGCGAAAGCATTTGCCTTCACCATTTTTGATGCGCAAAGGTCTGACCGTCATGGCAAGCTTTTCTCCTTTGGATGATCCCGTCAACGCGAGCTTTGCGTGGGCGCGTTATCGTCTGCTGATGAAGTGGATGGGCGCTTTTGCCGGCCTTGTCGTGCTGGCGGTGCTGGTGCTGCTTTATTTCTGGTACGGGTTTGTCTCGATCCACTTGTACATCGCCACGGCTTTGGGTGTGGGATTGACGATCATGTTGATGGCCGCCCTGATGGGACTGGTTTTCCTGTCCAGCGGAACGGGCCACGATGAATCGATCGAAGACCCGTTCGAGGATATGCATAACGGCTAATCCGGGGCTAATCCGGCGCTGTATGGTTCAGGCGTTGAGGTTTGGCTGCATAGCCCCTATCTTGTGCCCATGTCTGAACCTGTCATCTCGCTCGCCCCAAGCGCCGCCGCGCGCGTTGCCACCATTGCGGCCAAGCAGGACAAGCCTGCAATCCTGCGGTTGTCGGTCGAGGGGGGCGGTTGTTCGGGCTTTCAATACAAGTTCGGCTTGGCCGATGCGCCGGAAGCGGATGACATAATTGCCGAGACCGAAGGCGTGAAACTGCTGGTCGATTCGGTGAGCCTTGGCCTGCTGGAAGGCAGCGTGGTGGAATATGTGGAATCGCTGGGCGGCGCGGCTTTCCGGGTGAGCAACCCGCAAGCGGCATCGGGCTGTGGCTGCGGTTCCTCGTTCGCCATATGATCAAGGTTGCATCGTTCAATATCAACGGGATCAAGGCCCGGTTGCCACGCTTGCTGGAATGGCTGGAGGAAACCCGGCCATCTGTTGCGTGTTTGCAAGAGATCAAGACGCAGGACGAGGGCTTTCCCGCAGCCGAGTTCGAAAAGATCGGTTATCACGCGATCTGGCACGGGCAGAAGGGCTTTAACGGCGTTGCCATCCTGGCTGACGGACAGCAGCCGGTAGAGGTGCAGCGCGGGCTGGCGGGGGAACCTGAGGACGAGCATTCGCGCTATCTTGAGGCCGATGTGTTCGGCGTGCGCGTGGCGTGCATCTATTTGCCCAATGGCAACCCGCAACCGGGGCCGAAGTTTGATTACAAGCTGCGCTGGATGGAGCGGCTGCGCGCGCGGATGGCGCAGATTGCCGCCGAAGAAGTGCCTGCGCTGGTGATTGGCGATTACAATGTGATCCCTGAAGACAAAGATACCTATTCGGTCAAGGCAATGGCCGATGATGCGCTGATGCAGCCTGAATCACGCGATGCCTATCGCCGGTTGCTCAACGATGGCTGGACCGATGCGATTGATCTGTTCAATCCGGAAGGCAGGGTGTGGACGTTCTGGGATTATCAGGCAGGGGCCTGGCAGAGGGACCACGGTTTCCGCATCGATCATGCGCTGCTTTCACCCGAACTGGCGGACAGGTTGATCGCAGCGGGCGTGGACAAGGACTATCGCGGGCGCGAAAAGGCGAGCGATCATGCGCCCGTCTGGGTGCAATTGCGCCCGTAGAATCGGCCTGCCGCAGGCAAGCAACGCTTTGCGGAAAGAGGGTCGGCATCAAAGTGCAGCTGTGCATGGCGTCATCGCGCGTTAAGACTGCGTTGGGCAATGCAGGGTCTGACGTTACCCGACCGCAATTTGAAAGCACGACGATGGGCCTGTTCAAGCCTGACTTTTTCCGATCACTGGCATTCGGCTTCCTTATGGGCATTGCGGTGATGGGCCTGACGGCGGGGGCCACGGCGTTTGCGTCTGCGGATTCGACCGAACAGGTTGGCCAGTAACATGGCGCGGCACGCCCTTGCTGCATTGATCGCGGTGGGGGTGATGACTGCTGGGTGCCAGCAGACCGCGCTTGCCGAAGAGGTGATGGCAACACCTGCAGCTGCGGTGCAAGCCAATGAGACGCCCGGCAAGAAAGTGGCCGTGTTTGCAGGCGGCTGCTTCTGGGGCATCGAAGGCGTGTTCAGCCATTTGAAGGGCGTGACCAGCGTCGTTTCAGGCTATCACGGCGGGGCCAAGAAGGACGCCCTTTACGACACCGTCGGCACCGGACGGACCGGCCATGCCGAGGCGGTGCGCGTCACGTATGACCCTGCAAAGATCCGCTATGACCAGTTGCTGCGCGTGTTCTTTGCAGTGGGGGCAAACCCGACGCAGCTGAATTATCAAGGGCCCGATCACGGCACGCAATATCGCAATGCATTGGTGCCGATGGACAAAGAGCAGGTGCGCATCGCGGCGGGGTATCTGGCGCAATTGAAGCGGCTGGACTTGTGGAAGAAGCCGGTGGTGACGACGGTGGAACCGTACAAGGCGTTTTATCCGGCCGAGAGCTATCATCAGGATTTCATGGTCAACAATCCGAACCATGGCTATATCCGCCGGTGGGATGCGCCCAAGGTGGCGGCGTTGAAGCGGATGTTCCCCGATCTGTACAAGACGGTGTTTACGCGCAACTGATTTGCGCTTTGGGCGGGCGGTGCCTATCTAGGCTCCATGTCCGGGCACCATCACCACCACGATTTCGCTGGCGAAAAGCTGGTTGACGCTGCGCGCCATGCGCTTGTCGAAGCAGGCGAGCAGTGGACCGATATGCGGGCCGATGTGTTTGCGGCGCTGGCGGCGCGCGAAAAACCGGCCTCGGCCTATGATATTGCCGAGAGCGTGGGGGCCAGCCGGGGCAAGCGGGTAGCGGCCAATTCGGTGTACCGCATCCTTGACCTGTTTGTGCGCACCAATCTGGCGCGGCGGATCGAAAGCGCGAACGCCTATGTGGCCAATAGCCATCCCGGATGCCGCCATGACTGCATTTTCCTGATCTGCGATACGTGCGGTGCGGTGACGCATATCGATGATGACAGCTTGACCGGAGCCTTGCGCGCGGCGGCGCAAATTTCGGGCTTTGCCGAAGTGCGTCCGGTGGTGGAACTGCGCGGATTGTGCAGCCGGTGCGGCGAAGGCGAATAAGCGCCTGTGCCCCTTTCACATGCCTCTTTCAAACGATGACAGTTTGCCTATACGGGAAGTTCGACACGACGAATGCAACGGTGTAGAGAATTAGAAATGAGTCCAGTACTGGCGACACCGTTGCTCGACACGGTTGATAATCCCGCAGACCTTCGCATGCTTGCGCCGACCCAGCTTCGTCAGCTGGCCGATGAACTGCGCGCGGAAATGATCTCGGCGGTTGGCACGACCGGCGGCCATCTGGGTTCCGGCCTTGGTGTGGTCGAATTGACTGTGGCGCTGCATTACGTGTTCAATACGCCCGAAGACCGGTTGATCTGGGATGTGGGCCATCAAGCCTATCCGCACAAGATCATCACCGGACGGCGTGACCGCATCCGCACGTTGCGCCAGCCCGGCGGGCTTTCCGGCTTTACCAAGCGCAGCGAGAGCGAATACGACCCGTTCGGCACCGCGCATTCTTCAACGTCGATCTCGGCCGCGCTGGGCTTTGCCATTGCCAACAAGATGACGAATCGCCCGGGTCGGGGCATTGCCGTGATCGGTGACGGTGCGATGAGCGCGGGCATGGCCTATGAGGCGATGAACAACGCGCAGGCGGCGGGCAACCGGCTCGTCGTGATCCTCAATGATAACGATATGTCGATTGCGCCGCCGGTGGGCGGGCTTTCGGCCTATCTGGCACGGCTGGTATCGTCGCGCCCGTTCCTGGGCATGCGCGAAATCGTGCGCCGTCTTGCGCAAAAACTGCCCCGCCCCTTGCACGAAGCGGCCCGCAAAACCGACGAGTTTGCGCGCGGCATGGCGATGGGCGGCACACTGTTTGAAGAACTGGGCTTCTATTACGTCGGCCCGATTGATGGCCACAACATCGACCAGTTGATCCCCATTCTGGAAAATGTGCGTGATGCCGCCGAAGGCCCGTGCCTGATCCATGTGGTGACGCAAAAGGGCAAGGGTTATGGCCCTGCGGAAGCGGCGGCTGACAAGTATCATGGCGTGCAGAAGTTCGATGTGGGAACAGGCGAACAGGTCAAGGCCAAGGCATCTGCCCCTGCATACCAGAACGTGTTTGGCGAAACATTGGCCAAGCTGGCCGACAGTGATCCGCGCATTTGTGCGATTACCGCAGCCATGCCCGGTGGCACCGGCGTGGACAAATTTGCCACGGCCCATCCTGACCGGACGTTCGATGTGGGCATTGCCGAACAGCATGCGGTGACATTTGCCGCAGGGCTTGCCGCAGAAGGCATGCGCCCGTTCTGCGCCATCTATTCCACGTTCCTGCAACGCGCATTCGACCAGGTTGTGCATGACGTTGCAATCCAGAACCTGCCCGTCCGCTTTGCGATTGACCGCGCCGGACTGGTCGGGGCCGATGGTGCGACACACGCCGGATCGTTTGATATTACCTATCTGGCAACGCTGCCCAATCTGGTGGTTATGGCGGCGGCTGACGAAGCCGAACTGGCGCATATGACTTATACCGCAGCCTGCCACGATAGCGGGCCGATTGCGTTCCGCTATCCGCGTGGAAACGGCACCGGCGTTGCCATGCCAGAAGTGCTGGAACGGCTGGAAATCGGCAAGGGCCGGATCGTGCGCCACGGTTCAAAGGTGGCGCTGTTATCGCTCGGCACGCGTCTGGCCGAGGCGATGAAGGCGGCTGACCAGCTGGAGGCCAAGGGCCTTTCCACCACGGTTGCCGACTTGCGCTTTGCCAAACCGCTGGACGAGGCGCTGATCCGCCAGTTGATGATCACGCATGAAGTGATCATCACGGTGGAAGAAGGGTCGATCGGCGGGCTTGGCGCGCATGTGCTGACGCTTGCCAGCGATGAAGGGCTGACCGATGCCGGCCTGAAAATCCGCACGATGCGCCTGCCCGATGTGTTTCAGGACCACGGTGCGCCGGACAAGCAATATGACGAGGCGGGGCTGAACGCGCCGCATATTGTGGAAACCGTGCTGAAAGCCTTGCGCCACAACAGCGCCGGAGTTGGCGAAGCCCGCGCCTGAGGCAGTGGCGCGAGTGCCATTGAATTGAAGTTCATTACATTGTCGTCATCCCGGGCTTGATGCGGGAACTCGCTGCTTTTTTTGCCACGTCGAAAAGAAGCTGGGCCCCGGGTCAAGCCCGGGGAGACGGAGTAATGGTGCGAATATTAGATTTACAGGATTAGCCAAGCCAGAGCCACGGGCCTGCGGGGATGCCGAACGCTTCCCAGTGGACCACGGTGGCGATGAACCATAGCACCGCTGCGACCAGCCATGTCGCCTTGAGCCGCATGAATTGGCGAACGTCGGGCCAGAACGATGTGCGGCGCTGCCACGGTTCAAACTCGCGCGTGTTTTCGGCAAGTTTGCGCTGGTCCTGAAAGTGTGAGCCGAGCAGGCCGAGCAGGATTAGCGATCCCATGAAAATCATCACGCGCAGTTCGGGTGCAACGATGATGTGCCCCAAGGCCCAAAGGCTGAAGCCCCACATCATCGGGTGACGGGTGATGGTGAACACGCCGGTGGGAACAACCGTGCCCAGTCCAGCAGCCTTGGCACCGGGCAGGGCCGGATTTCGCACAAACGAAGGCAGAATCAGCGCCAGCGCAATGATGGTCAGGATGCTGCCAGCGATCCATGCGAGAGGGTGCATGCCATTCCACAGCGGCGCGGTTGCAGACGCCCGGTCATAGGCCACGGCGGCCCATGCGAATGTGCCCAGCGAAACCAGCGAATAGCACAGCAGGAATGGTTGCGCGCCCAAGGCCGAAATCAGGGGCCGCCGCAATGGCCCTGACATCAGGAAATGGGAAATAACAAAGCTGGCCATGGCGATGGCCATGTGAATGATGGTGCTGTCCATTGATGTCGCCCGCGTCCCCTGCGTCAGTTTTCGGTTTATATTTGACGCAAGCGTTACAGCAATCGGTCTGGTCCGTCTTCCCGTCCATGACCGAGATGGGATCATATCGGACCAAACGCCAAGGCCCCCTTTTGAAATGCTTATGTCACGCCGTGCATGAGCTTTTTCAAGGGCACGGCCACCACCAGCAACACCACGCCGATGCCGACAGAAATCCACCCGATAGTGGTGAACACGCCGACATAAGTATCGAGGCTGACTTTGAGGTTGGTGACTTGGCCGCCCACGGTTTCCACGCTGGCAATTTGGGCGACCATGCCCGCCACATATTGCGCGACCGCAATCGCAAGGAACCACACGCCCATCATCATGCCGACAATGCGCGCCATCGACAGCTTGGTGATCATGGAAAGGCCGACGGGTGAAATGCACAGTTCGGCCATCGAATGGATCAGGTACAGCCCTGCCAGCCAGACCAGCCCGACCTTGAACTGGGCATCTGCGAATTGCGATCCCCAGACCAGCAGCAGGAAGCCGCCGCCCACGCCCATGAGGGCCAGCGCGAATTTGACGGGGATTGATGGCTCTACCCCGCGTCGCGCCATGGCATTCCACATCACGCTGAACAGCGGGGCCAGGGTGACGATGAACAGCGCGTTGAAGATCTGCGTCTGGCCTGCGGGCATGACATAGACCGGATCATTGCCGAAGCCCTGCGCGCGGGCATAGACCATGCCCAGAAAGCCCGAGAGCATGACCACGCCAAAGCCGATGTTCAGCTTGCGGCGGGTTGCCGGCACTTCGCCTTGGCCAAAGAACCATGCCAGCGCCCAGCCCAACCCGCCCAGCAGCACGGCGAAGAACGCGTAATAGCTGGCGGGAATATCGCGGAACATGGCGAAGAGCGGGCGGGTCCAGCCAACTTCCAGCATGGTATTGCGTTCGGCAAAGAGGGTGAGCGATGAGCCTGCCTGTTCGAACAGAGTCCAGAACACGGTGTTGAACACGATCAGCACCATCGCGGCGACCATCATCTGAAATTCGACGCGGTTGCCCGCCGTCAGCGCCCAGATCAGGATGCCGGGGACGGCAATCAGGAACGTGCCGAACATCAGCTTGCCCATGATCGGCAGGCCGAGGAAATAGCCTGCAAGGCCCTCGCCAGCCTGTGGCGGAACATAGGCCATCAGGTTCATGAACAGGAACCAGAACAGCGGGACGCAGACCAGTGCTGCGCCATAGATCAGCCAGTCCTTGCTGGCATCGGCTCCGGCAGGGCGCTCACCATAGCCTTTCAGCCGCCCGCCGTCGAACTGCACCAGCAACCACGAGAATGTCATGCCAAGGGCCGCAAGGCCAAAGCCTGCCCACCAGCCCACCGCTTCGGCAAGGATCGGGCAGAAGAACTGCGAGATCAGCGAGCCGAGGTTGATGCCCATGTAAAAGATGGTGAAGCCCGCATCGCGCCGCCGGTCGCCATCGGCATAAAGCGTGCCGACCATGGTCGAGATATTCGGTTTGAAAAAGCCGTTGCCGACGGTGACGATGGACAGGCCGACCAGCAGCAATGCAACGTGGAAGGGCGAGCGTTCGCCATCGGATTCAAAGCCGCCGGGCGCAATGCGCCGTGCTTCGGTGCCGTCAGCCGCGTTTAACGAAACCGATTTGTCATCATTGCCGACGATTTGCAGGCGCTGGCCACCCATTTCGAGCGAGCGCACTTCGGCACCGTTCGTTTCGGCAACGCTGACTTCGTAGCGTTGGCCTTCGATCGTTGCATAAGGTTTGGCGGCATCGCCACCAAAGCACAGCATGAAATAGCCCAGCGCCATCAGGATCGCGCCGAATTTGACCGAACGCTTTGATCCCAGATACCGGTCTGCAATGAGCCCGCCGACCAGCGGCGTCAGATAGACCAGCGCGGTGAAGCCACCGTAAATGCCGGTGCTGGTGGTGTCGTTGAACAGGAAATGCTTGGCAAGGTAGAGCGTCAGAATGGCCCGCATGCCGTAATAGCCGAACCGCTCCCACATTTCGGTGGTGAACAGGCGTTTCAACTGTGCGGGATGGCCAAACCAGTCGCCATGCGTCGGTTGGGCAGGATTGGTGGCGCTGATGTTGTCCGAAGCCATATGGGCGGGCGTTCTCGTCGTTGTTGCCAGGTGCCATCCGCCTCTCCCGAGCGTGGCGTCATGGCTTTAGTGGCACGAACGTGCGTGGCAAGAAACTATTTTCAAACGCAACCAGTCTGAAGCGGAGGAAGGCCGTCGTTGCGTGCTTCGCTGTATTATGGCAGTGCATCACCTATGACCAATCCCGGCCGCCCTGTCTATTTGCGTCTGCGCGATGAAATCTGCGCCGGCATTCTTGCTGGGCGTTACCCGGAAGGTACCATGCTGCCATCCGTCCGCGCCTTTGCCGCTGAACAGGGGGCTAACCCTTTGACCGTTGCCAAAGCTTACCAGCAATTCCAGGACGAAGGATTCGTCACGGTCCAGCGGGGAATCGGCATGTTCGTTGCGGCAGGGGCTGTTGAGGCGCTGTGCCAGCGTGAGCGCGAATCATTCCTAACCGAAGAATGGCCTGCAATTGCCGAAAGAATGAATTTGCTTGGTCTAAAGTTAGGCGATCTTACCGAATTGGCCTGAATCTGTTCATTTTGGTGCGCTGCTGACGAAATCAACCGATTGTAATGCCCGTTCTTGCGTGGCAGGTATGCTTTATGCGTCCTTACGGGGGTTTGGGCGCAGGGGTCGTAAACAAAAGGGGGACGCAGCAATTGCGTCTGGCGGAGGGTATCGAATGATCAGGTCGGAGCTGTTGCAGGCGCTCGCAAAAGAGTGCCCGGATATGCGCAGCGAGGAAATTGAACGCGTGGTTGACGTGTTCTTTGACGAAATTGCCAAGCGTCTCGCCGAAGGTGGCCGTGTCGAACTGCGCGGCTTTGGCGCGTTCTCCACGCGCGATCGTGATCCGCGCAAGGGCCGCAACCCGCGCACGGGTGAAACCGTGGAAGTACCGGGCAAGCGCGTCCCTTATTTCAAGGCTGGCAAGGAAATGCGGGTCCGGCTTAACGCCGACTGACGAACCGCTTGCCCACACAAAGATGCACGGGTCGCTGCAACCGGACGTTGCGGCGGCTTTCGTGCTGTGGCAAGCGCACTGCCTGTATGCGGACGTGGCGGAATGGTAGACGCCAGGGACTTAAAATCCCTTGATCCTTGATCGTGCGGGTTCGAGTCCCGCCGTCCGCACCAAGCCTTCCTGGCAGGCATTCGTAATCTGACTGAAACAAAGTAATTTTTCTGACGCTTAACTGTCGCGTTAGCGTCAACTTAGGCCCCTAGGCGCGTGTCAAACACACGGTCCCAAGGGGGGTTACATGACACACTTCGTTCGCGCCGCATCACGCGGTCCATCCGGCCTGCGCTTTTTGTTGCTGGGTTCAAGCGCGCTTGCACTGGCAGTTCCTGCCCATGCCGCAGACGCAGCAGCAGAAGAAGAAGCCAACGCACCTATCGTTGTGAACGGTTCGCGGCCCATCGCCGAATCCGAAGCGGCTGCGCTGGATGTGCAGAAAAAGTCGGATTCGCTGGTTGCCGTCCTTTCAGCAGATGGTGTGGGCCGCCTGCCCGACCAGAACATTGCACAGGCCACAAGCCGCCTGCCCGGCGTTGCGATCGAGCGCGACCAAGGCCAGGCGCGCTACATCAGTTTGCGCGGTGCACCGAACTATTGGACCACTCTGTCATTTGACGGGATCAACGTGGTCAGCCCCGAAGGCCGCGATGCGCGCTTTGATTCGATTCCTTCGGCAATTGCCAAGCAGGTGGTCGTATCCAAAGCGGTGACGCCGGACATGCCGGGCGAAACGGTTTCGGGCAACGTCAACGTCATCACCCGTTCCGCGTTCGATTTCAGCGGCCTGCATGTGCAGGGCAAGGCCGGCATCGGTTATGCCGAACTGGGTGACCGCCGCGAATACGAAGGCTCGCTTGTCGTATCCGACCGTTTCAAAGCGGGCGACGGCGAGATTGGCGTGCTGGTTTCGGGCAGCTTCTTCGAACGCAACATGGTGACCGACAATTTCGAGATCGACTGGGAGCGCGTGAGCCAGGACCAGCGTCCCGGCAATGGCACGCGGTTCTGGGCGCGGGAAACCGAAAACAAGCTGTATCGCCTGCAGCGCCGCAACTGGTCGGTTTCGGGCCGTCTGGATTGGCAGCCGGATGCCGACAACACCATTTCGCTGCGTTCGGTCTATACGATCTTCACCGACAACGAAGCACGCGACAATTACATCTTCGACCTTGATGACCGGCAGGGTGATCTTTCAAACAGCAATGCTGCGTGCACGATTGCTGCAAACTCGACGCCAACCAACACCGGTTATGCCGATGTCTGCATCGGTAATACGCCGCTGACCGGCACCGTTTATGGCATCGACATCAACCAGCGTTCCACGCTGCGCAATTTCCGCCAATCGATCTTCACCAATACATTGGAAGGCAATCACAGCTTTGGTGATGGCTGGAAGATCGGCTGGCTGGGGAATTACACGGAATCCGAAGATGACCGGTCGGTAACTGGCGAAGCGCGCTGGAACAGCCCTTCGACACGCACTTTGCGCCCGACGGTGGCTTATGATTTCAGCAATCCTGGCCGCAATACGCCATTGCTGTTCAACACGTTGCAGCTTTCCGGCCCGACGCGCTACACTGCTGGTACAGCGGTGACGGCGATCGACAGCTTTAACAAGCCGCTGAGTTCACTGCGCTTGCTTGACGCCATCGACACCACCAAGGCCTATACCGGCCGCCTGATCGTATCGAAGGATGCCGATTTTCTGGGCGCGAACGCGACGTTCAAGGTGGGCGTGCAATTTGACCAGCGCACCAAGGTGGCCGATGAAAGCCAGATCGAAATCACCTCGGCCGCTGATTTCACAAGGGTTGGCATTTCAACCAATTACAACGACTTCTCGCTGAACGATGCGTTCGCAGGCGCGCTGCCGATGGGCTATACGTTCCGCTATTTTGACACTGACAAGATGCGCGAAGTTGCCGCTGCAACGCGGGCCGCGTTCACGTTTACGCCAAATACAGCCAACAAATACGATGTGCGCGAACAGGTTCTGGCAGGCTTTGCCATGGGCACGCTGCGTTATGACTGGGGCTCGGTCGTTGGCGGGGTTCGCGTCGAGCATGTCAAGAATCGCGGCATCGCCGAAGCGACGATTGCCGGTGTGACCGGACTGGTGACGGCGGAATCCAGCCAGACTTTGGCCTTCCCGAGCCTGCACGTGAATTACGATCTGGCCGAAGACAAGAAACTGCGTGTTTCGTTCAACAGCGGGGCGGCGCGCGCCGACTATGACGTTTTGCGCCCCAACGTGGTGGTCAATGATGCAAACCTGACGATTTCAGGTGGTAACCCCGCAGTCAAACCGGAGCGCGCTTACGGCGTTGATGCGTACTTCGAATGGTATTTGCGGCCACAGGGCTATCTGATGGCGGGCGTGTTCTACAAGAAGGTTGAGGACGTTCTTTATACACAACGCCGGACCTTCAATTCCGATGCATTGAACATTGGCGGTACCGACCGTTCGCAATACACCTTCAGCGGCATAACCAATGGCGGCAACGGGCGAATCTTCGGCTTTGAAGTTGCGGCCCAGCTTCAGCTTGAACCGTGGACCGAAAACCTTGGCCTGCCCGATTGGACGGGCGGCTTCGGGATCAGCGCGAACCTGACCTATAATGACAGCGAAGTGACCAAGCCCGAAGTGCTTGCCTCTGCGGTTCCGGCCCGCAAGGTGCGCCTGCCGGGAACCTCTGACGTCATTTACAACGTCGGCGCCTATTACGAAAAGTACGGCATTTCGATGCGCTTGCAGTATCAGCGCCGCAGCACCTGGCTGGATGGTTATGCTGACGATCTGACCGATGCCGGTGATACGTATTGGGCCGCAGATGATGAGCTCGATTTTTCGGCGCGTTACGCGATCACGCCGAACTTCGAAGTCTATTTCGATGCTTCGAACCTGCTCAACAATCCCGGTCGCCGCTATTCCGAACCGGGCAACCTGCTGACGGCAACGGGCACGCCAACGCCTGCAACCGATGTTCAGACGATTGAGTTCGAACGCTTTGGCCGGCGTTATGCGGCTGGTGTGCGGATCAACTTCTGATGCGCAACGGCGCTTTGCTGCGTATCTGGCCGGGGGCTTTGCTCCCGGCCTTTGCGCTTTCCGCATGTGCCGGGGTTCAGGCCCCACCGCGTCCGTTCTATCCGGCAGTTGACGTCATGGCTTCGGGCGAGACTGCGCCGGTTGGTACAGCGGCGGCAGATGCGGCAGATGATCCGGCGATCTGGCGCAATGCAGGCAATCCTGCTGCCAGCCTGATTGTGGGCACGGACAAGAAGGCCGGGCTTTATGTCTATGGGCTGGACGGCAAAGCGCGCGATTTCGTGGCGGCGGGCGCGCTCAACAACGTTGATCTGCGCGAAGTGCGTCCCGGCATGATCGTGGTGGCGGCCAGCGACCGTACGGACCGGGCAGAACCGCGCATCGCGCTGTTTGCGCTGGATGGTCCAACGGGCAAGCTGGCGACGCTGGGCGCGCAGACGTTCCTGCCAAAAGGCCATGCGCCAGCCGAAGCCTATGGCTTTTGCATGGGCGGTGCGCTGGCCGAAGGCGAACTGGCGCGGGCCTATGTCGTGCTGAAAGACGGCTCGGTTGCAGAAAGCCGTCTGGTGGAACGTGATGGCGCGATACAGGCTGAGTATTTGCGCAACGTGAAGTTTGCCTCGCAATCCGAAGGCTGCGTTGTCGATGACCGCACCGCCACGCTGTATGTCGCTGAAGAAGATATCGGCATCTGGCGGGTGGATTTGCGCAGCGCCAGTCTGGCTGCAACCGCGTTTGCCAAAGTGGGCGCAGGGCAGGGCCTGGTTGATGATGTGGAGGGGCTGGCGCTTGCGCCCGAAGGCATGACGGGCGGCTGGCTGGTGGCATCAAGCCAGGGCGACAATGCCTATGTCCTGCTGGATCTGGCAACTGGGCAGCCGACGAAGCGGTTCCGCATTGCCGCAGGGCAATATGGCGCGACTAGCGACACCGACGGCATTGAACTGGCGCTGGGGGATTTCGGCCCCTCCTATCCGGCGGGCCTTTTTGTGGCGCAGGACGGCAACAATGCGCCCTCTGCACAGAACTTCAAACTGGTCGATTGGTCAAAAGTGATGGGTCAAAGCACCAACTGATAAGCGATTATCCCTGCCCCGTCATGCTGAAACGCGTTCAGCATGACGGGGCAGGGCTTTGCCAACCCGTTGTTTTGGCAAACCGCATAAGTTCCGACAGAAGGGAAGGACGTTTGAGTCCTAAATTGTAGTTAACCCCAAAGTAGGACTTGCGAGGGTATAAGCGAACCGTCCGGAACTTGTGTGATTTCCGGTACTGCCGAGAGCACCGCGCAAAGGGAACAAGCTTGGCTCGCAATGACGAACAACTTCCCGATGTATCGGGCGGACGGAGCGAGAGCGATCAACGCGCCGCGCCGCGTTTCACGTTGCTGATCCGCGCAGCGAAGCTGGTTGTGGATGGAACGCGCGAGTTTTTGTGCATCATCCGCGATGTGTCGACCATGGGCGTCAAGGTTCGGCTATTCACGCCTTTGCCTGACAATTGCAGCTCTATCGTGGTCGAATTGAGCAACGGCGATTGCTATCCCGTCGAAGTGATGTGGCACGAAGGCGAATATACCGGCTTGCGCTTTATCGAGGCAGTTGACCTTGAAGGCTTGCTGGATGAGAGCAGTGGCGCATTCCCCAAGCGCCAGATCCGTTTGCGCGTCCAGCAGGACGCCATGCTGCATTCCGGCGGGCAAGCGGTCAGCGTGACTTTCAGGGACATTTCGCAGCGCGGTGCCAGCATTGCCTGCGACAAATGGTTGCTGATGAACGAACTGGTGCGCGTTGAGGCGCAAGGCCTGCCTACAATCTATGCCAAAGTGCGCTGGCGCAATCATCCGCATTATGGGTTGCTGTTTGAACAGACCTTCCAGCTTGATGAGCTGGCGCGGATTGCCGCGCCGCTCCAGCGCGACGCCAGCGTTGAAGCACCTAACGCGAATAAGCCGCGCGGATAGGGCCAAAACAGACAGTTTTCGCGCTTCCGCACCGCGTTGTTAACCAAGTCTTAGCCATTTTTCTTCACCTCTGTGGCCAGCAAACAGCGCTTGGACGGGGGCTTCGATGGTTAGCGGTGATAACGGGATTGGGGGCCTGACCGGACAAGGTGCGGTGCGCGGCGATGGCGGGCGTAAAGTGGACGTGGCCATCATCGGCGCAGGCCCGGCAGGACTTACCGCAGGCTATCTTTTGACCAGGCGGGGATTTTCGGTGGCGATCATCGAAAAGGACCAGACCTATGTTGGCGGTATCAGCCGCACGGTTGAACACGAAGGCTACCGGTTTGACATCGGCGGCCACCGCTTCTTCTCGAAATCCAAGCAAGTGGTGGACTTGTGGAACGAGATTTTGCCCGACGACTTCATCCAGCGCCCCCGGATGAGCCGCATCTATTACGAGGGCAAGTTCTACTCCTATCCCTTGCGGGCGTTCGAAGCGCTGTGGAACCTTGGCATCATCCGGTCGGCTTTGTGCATGGCAAGCTTTGCAAAGGCCCAGGCATTTCCCAACCGCGCAGTGAAAAGCTTTGAAGACTGGACCGTTAACCAGTTCGGCCACAAACTCTATTCCATCTTCTTCAAGACTTACACCGAGAAGGTGTGGGGCATGCCCTGCGATGAAATGAGCGCGGATTGGGCTGCCCAGCGGATCAAGGGACTGTCGTTATGGGGCGCGGTTGTTGATGGTCTCAAGCGCAGCCTGGGCCTGAACAAGCGCCCGAACGACGGCATGCAGACCAAGACGCTGCTGGAAACTTTCCGCTATCCGCGCCTTGGTCCCGGCATGATGTGGGATGCCGCGCGCGACAAGATCATTGCGACGGGCAAGGGCGAAGTGTTGATGGGCCATGCTTTCAAGCAACTGGCCGCTGATGGCCAGGGTGGCTGGCGTTTGTCGGCCAGCGATGCAAACGGCGGCGAAGTGATGATCGAGGCGGCCCATGCCATCAGCTCTGCTCCGATGCGCGAATTGGCGGCGCGTCTGCACCCGCTGCCATCGTCATCACTTGAAGCAAGCCGCCTGCGGTATCGCGATTTTCTGACAGTCGCTCTCAAGATCCGGTCGGAAGAGCTGTTTCCCGACAACTGGATCTATATCCATGATAGCAAAGTGAAAGTCGGCCGCATCCAGAACTTCCGTTCGTGGTCGCCCGAAATGGTGCCCGATGAAAGCGTGGCTTGCGTGGGGCTGGAATATTTCTGCTTTGAAGGGGACACGCTGTGGGATTCATCGGACGATGATCTGATCGCACTGGCGACCCGTGAAATGGCAATCCTTGGACTGGTCAGCCCGGACAAGGTTATCGGCGGCGTGGTGGTGCGGCAGGAAAAGGCCTATCCGGTTTACGACGATGAATATGCCGCCAATGTTGATGCAATGCGCAGTGAACTGGAAGCGGCGCACCCGACCCTGCACCTTGTCGGGCGCAACGGGATGCACCGCTATAACAATCAGGACCACGCGATGATGACCGCGATGCTGACGGTGGAAAACATCGCTGCGGGCGCGCGGGTTTACGATACGTGGTGCGTCAACGAAGACGCTGAATATCACGAGGCGGGTGCTGAAGGCGCGGAAAAGGCGATCCCCACCCGCGTTGCGGTAACGCCCGATCAGGCCGCAGCGCTGGCTTCGATACGCGACGTGCCGGAACGCATTGTGCCTGCTGCCAAGTCTTCGGCCAAGGCGGCTTGATCCAGGCGATAACCGGGGTGATGCAGCCGATGATCGACCGTCTGCGCCGCATGATGCTGTTGCGCTATCTGTTTGCCAGCGTTGGCGCGCTGGCGGTGGATATGGGATCGTTCCTTGCGCTGCTGGCGGTAGGGATGGCGCCTGTGCTGGCTTCGGCGGCAGGATATTCGCTGGGCATTGTGGCGCACTGGCTGCTGTCGAGCCGGGCGGTGTTTGTCGACAGCGTGGCCGAAGAGCGGGGGGCACGTACCCGGCAAAAGGCCTTGTTTGTGGGGTCTGCCCTCGTCGGCCTTGCGCTGACCACGCTGATCGTTGGCATCGGGACGGCGCTGGGCGTTGATTCGCGGCTGTCGAAAGTGATTGCCATCGTCGTCAGCTTTACGGCAACCTGGCTGCTGCGCAAACGGATCGTGTTTCAATGAGGGCTATTCAGGCCGGAGCGCCGTCCACCAGAGAGCGCGCCAATACGCCGGTTCTGGCGGTGTTGTTGTTGTGGGCCTTCACCTCTGTTTTGATGATGGTGGCCATGCGCGGCAATATCGGCCCCACCGGTTTCATGGACGCTGACGATGCCCTGCGGTTGCAACAAGTCCGCGATCTGCTGAACGGGCAGGGATGGTTTGATCTTCACCAGTATCGCATCGCTCCGCCCGATGGTGTGGCGATGCACTGGACGCGCATCGTAGATGTTCCGCTGGCAGTGGTCATTCTGCTGTTCCGTCCGTTTATGGGGCAGGCACAGGCCGAAATCATGGCCATCGTATTGGTCCCATTGCTGAATCTTGCAGCCGCCATGTTGCTGGCGGCGCGGTTGGCAGCGCGCCAGTTCGGCACTTTGGCAGGCGTGATCGCGGCGCAGATGGTCGTGGCGGCCATTCCGGCGTCGATCCGCATGATGCCGCTGAGGATTGATCACCACGCCTGGCAAATCGTGCTGGCGCTGGTAGCGTTGAACGGCATGGCATCGCGCGGGCCGCGAGCAGGTGGCACCCTTGCCGGCCTCGCTTTGGCTCTGTCCTTGGCGATCTCGCTGGAATCCCTGCCTTTGGCGATCATTTTTGCAGGCGTCTGCACCCTGCGCCTGTTACGGGGCCAGCGTGAATGGTTAAGCGCCTTTATGGTCAGTCTTGGTCTGGCGAGTGTCGCGCTGTTCGTGTTGACGCGCGGTTTTTCCGACATTGCCGAGCATTGCGATGCCATGTCGCCGTCGCATGTGATGGCATTGCTGTGGTGCGCCACTTGCTGCTTCGTGTTCTTGCCACGCTTGCGCCACCGTCCTCCGGCGTTAAGCCTGATGATGCTGGCCGGTGTCGGCCTTGGTGCGCTGGCCATCATGGGCACCCGTGCGCCACAGTGCGTCGGGCTGGATGCCTTTGCCGCGCTTGATCCGCTGGTAAAGCGGGTGTGGCTGGATTCGGTGGCCGAAGGGCTGCCGGTGTGGCGGCAAGTTCTGCTGGTAAGCGCCACGATGGTGCTGCTGCCCCTGTTCGGCCTGATTGCGTGCTGGCGATTGTGGCGCAATGCACAGGATCAGGCGAGCCGCGACTGGTGGCTGGATATGGCGCTGCTGCTGGCGGGGGCAACTGTGGTTGGCCTGCTGGTGACACGTGCCTCGGCGGTTTCATGCCTGTTTGCGACCATTCCGGCGGCCTGGCAGTTCCGTGCCCAGGTTGCAGCGTGGAAGGCAGACCCGTTGTTGTTGCGGCGGTTGGCGCGCATGGTCTTGCTGGTCATTCTCATGGTGCCCGGTGTAGCCATCGGCCTGACGGTGGAAGCTGTCATGCGCCAACCCGCACGGCCATCGACGGCGGGGTCATGCAATTTGCCCAAGGCCCTGCCCGCTTTGGGCCGGATGCCTGCAACAACGATCCTGGCGGGGCTTGATCTGGGCCCGGCCATACTGGTCAATACACCGCACACGGTGGTGGCAACGGCGCATCACCGGGCAAGCGCTGCGATGCGCGATCTGCTCGTCGCGTTCCTTGGCCCTGACCGCGGCGCCCGCGCGATCATGGCAAAGCGTGGCGCAACCATGGTGGTCATCTGCCCCGAAGACGGCGAGGCCGGCATCTACACCGACCTGGCCCCCGATGGCTTCATGGCACACCTTGTCGCAGGCAAAGCGCCAGAGTGGCTGGAACCTGTGTCGCCGGGCGCATCAGGCGGCATCAGGATGTGGAAGGTACGCCAACCCGTAGCGCCTGATACTGCGCGATAAAGTCGCGGCGTTTCTCGGAACAAAAAAGGGGCGGCTCCCGCAGGAGCCGCCCCGATTTTTGTTTCTCAGAGACTCAGATCAGAAGTTGACCTTTGCACTGACGAACAGCGAGCGGCCAAGCGCATCGTAGAATGTGGGGAAGGTGTTGGTCTGTTCACCATTGCCACCATTCTGCGTCGAAGCAGCCAAAAGCGGCTTTTTGTCAAACACATTGCTGACGCCAGTGCGCATGGTGAAGTGCTCGTTCACCTGGAATGCAAGCGTTGCGTCAAAGTAATTGACCGCACCGAAGCGTTCTGAAGCGTAGAGAGTCGCTGGATCGTCATCAATCGCCGAACCCAGGTAGCGCCAGAACAACGAGACCGTGGTTGGGCCGCTCTGCAACGTGGTCCGCAGCGTATGACGCCATTTCGGGGTCGGGACACCGCAGTTTACGCCAAATGCACCAGCGCAATTATATTCCAACGGAATACCGACAACAGGGGTAAAGTCGTTGGTAATCAGACGCGTCCCGTCAAAACCGATAACCAGACGCGACTCGTTTTCACCGATCATGCCAAGTGATGTCGTGTAGTTGGCAGATACGTCAACACCCGAAGTCTTCAGGCCACCGCTGTTGGTATAGCCATCAGTGATCGAATCAACTTCGCCGATTGAGTTACGCACAAACGCGTCGCAGAAAGTCTGGTTGTTCTGACCGAAGCACAATGTGCCGATTGCATCTGGGCCAATTCCGGGCGTGATGTAGTTGTCGATCTCAATGTTGTAGTAATCGGCTGTGACAGTTAAGCCCTGCAGGAACGTAGGCTGAAAAACAGCGCCGACGGTAAACGTCTTGGCTGTTTCTTCGCGAAGGTTCGCATTACCGCCAATAAACGAAAGCGGGTTTACGTTCAACGGATCCTGAATTGCAGGGTTGCCGATGTTGGAAAGCGGAGCGCCTGCTGCATTAAACTGCGCAGTACAGATCGCGTTGATTTGACCCGACAGCGCTGCTGCTGTGCCGCATTGGTCGCCATTGCCATTGAAGCTGACAGTATTGCCAAGGAACAGTTCGTTGACGCTAGGTCCACGAACGGCCTTTTGGTATTGGCCACGCAGGGTAATGTCAGGGATTGGTGCCAATTCAACACCGGCCGACCAGCTGAACACATCGCCCGGCGCATTTGAGTACTTCGAATAGCGTGCTGCGCCGTTCAGATCGAGGCGATGGATGAAGCCTTCCCGGATAAGGGGAATGCGGACTTCACCGAAGCCTTCGGTGACGCTGTATCCACCCGAAGTTGGTAGACCTGGGTTGAAGCCAGCGACGTTGCCGGTAGCCAGGAACGTGTCTGGTGCAACCGAGCCTTCTTCCTTGCGGTATTCTGCGCCGAAAGCAATGCCTGCACCGCCAGCACCAAGATCAAAGAGATTGGAATTGACAATCGATGCCGATGCCACTTGGGTGGTATAAGTTTCGACGTTGGTTGCAGTGATCCCGAGGTAATCTAGGACTTCCGGGCTAAGGTTGCCTTCGCCGAAGATGTTTGCCGGAACACAACCCGATGAGCGTGCCGAGGCATCGGCGCAAACCAGCTTGCCACCGACTAATGTGTTGGTGGTTGCAGCGAGGAACCGGTCAATTGCGACGTTACCGCCCTGACGTTGCGTGTTCTTAGTGCGGGCATACATGTAATATGCATCGTAGCTGAAGCCACTACCGATCTCGCCCTTCAAACCAGTGACAAACCGGTAAGCGTTACGGTCATCTTCATTCAAACGGCCGCCAAGCTGCGTTGTGCGGAAGTTGAAGTTCGTTGGCACTTGGCCGTCGCCATCGGTGTCGAGCGTTGCCAATGCTGCTCGGAAAGCTGGCGTAAAGAATGGCGATTGGGTGAAGAGGTTGATTTTGCCTACAGTGCCGTCACGGAATGGTGAACCATTGCTGATCGGCGTAGCGGCCAAAACTGCTGACACGCGGTTGTTAACGAACTGGGCTTCAACGTATGGCGTGAAGTTTTCGTTGATTTCATACTGCGCCATGCCCGAAACGACGAAGCGCTCCTGTGGCACTTGCAGATAGTTTACCGGTCCAAAGTTATAAGCGTCAGTCGCTCCGATGTAGCACGAGTTTACATTACCGGCGAAATCTTGGCGATCACAGTCGGCGCCGAGGCCGGTCGCAACGCCAAGACCCGGCAGGTTGACGCTGCCTTGCGGGACTGATGGTGAACCGCCGCCGCTGCTGAACGTGCCGTCGCCGTTGTCGCTCAATACGTTGGTTGAGAAGTTTCGCGCACCAGCGAAAACAGCTTTGCGCTTGGTATAACCAACAAACATGGTTGCATTGCCGCGGCCGTCTTCAAAGTTGCCGCCAACGATGCCGTTGACGTCAAAGATCGCGCCATCGCCACGACCCGTAAGGTTGTAGCTGCTATTCAGTTCGACGCCCGAAAAGTCGCGCTTGAGGACGAAGTTCACAGCGCCAGCGATTGCGTCCGAACCATAAACGGCGGACTGTCCTCCGGTTACAACATCAATGCGTTCAACCAAGCCGGATGGGATAGTGTTCAAATCTACCGTCTGGCTTACATCGTAAGACATATAGCGGCGACCATCAACCAGAACGAGAGTGCGCTGCGACCCAAGGCCGCGCAAATTTACAGTGGCAACACCGCCGCCAGGATTGTTTGATGCGCCCGTCTGCGTGGCCGTGACTTGTGGCAAGTCGTTCAAAACATTTTCAATGTTTGCAGAACCTGCACGCAAAGCGATGTCGGCCGAGTTTACGACGTTCAGCGGGCTTGTGCTGTCAAGATCAGGGCGCGAAATACGTGAGCCGGTCACCACGATGGATTGAGTATCAGCGGTTTCTGTTTCGGCTTCCTGCGCGAACGCTGGCACCGAGATCAGTGCTAGGCCGAGTGCGAGTGATGCCGTACTTGCCCGAAGGATAATTGGGTTTGTATTCTTCACAATGTCAGTCCCTTGTTGTCCTGTCCGCCTGCGCCCCCGAAGATTGGCATCAAGCACTTTTCCGACCGCACCAGGTGTTGCCGCATTACGGTTCAACGTCAGGGCAATCGAAAAAAGATTTCCCCGTTTGGAGGATTTAGCCGCTTAGTTACAAACAAGAATGACAATTGAGAAATAAATCCGCAATGTGTGTAGCAAAACCGCAACACTGCCCTTTAGGGAAATCGTGAAAGGCCGCGTTTTCTGAGCTTGGGTATGATGCCTAAAAATTACACTTACCCAGGGTTCACTTGTCATTAATTACAACAGAGACCACTTTTCGGGCAACAAGGGGCTATTGCACCGCTTTAACGGGTTGCAGTTGCAACCACATCAGGAAGCATCAGGATGGGATCGATCCGGTTTTCGCGCCACTTCATCGACCAATGAAGATGCGGCCCTGTTGCACGGCCCGTGCTGCCGATCCGGCCGATCTGTTGCCCCCGAATCACGGCGTCGCCTTCTTTTACCAGCAATTGCGAACTGTGCAGGAAGGCACTGTTCAGGCCCATGCCGTGATCGATCATCAGCAGATTGCCTTCCAGGCTGAAGGGCGCGTCTGCCGCCAGAATCACCACGCCATCGGCAGGCGCGACAAAGGGTGTGTTTGCACCGCCTGCAATATCAAGGCCGGAATGATAAGCGCCGGGTTGACCGCGATAGACGCGCTGCGATCCGAACCGGCCCGAAAAGCGGCCGGGTGCCGGGCGGATGAAGTCTTGCCGCCAGCCCTGCGCGCCGGTTTCGATTTTGCGCGCAGCGGATATGCGGGCGAGTTCCGCCTTGCGCAGGCGGGCGTAATTTTCGTCCGTGATGCCGCCGGGGCGGCGCGCAGCATTGATATGTTCAATTTTCCACGCGCGCGGGCTGATAGACAGCTGCATGGCAAAGCTGCTGCCGTTGGTGTGGATCGCCACCAATTGCGCGGCCGGACCGGCATCACGATCAAACGCGATCACGAACTTGCCGTCGGCTGCAAAAGCGACCGGTTTGTCATCCAGCATCAAGCTGCGGGTGCCGGGCGAAACCCTGCCCCGCAACCAGCCGCCTTGCGTCGATTTTCCGCCCGCATCGATTGCGACGCGAACCGGCGGACTGTTGCCAAGCGACAAAGTTGCAAGGGTGGCACTGCTGCCGGCAATAAATTCCCGCCTGCCGATCATTGGCCTTCAAGGTGGCGGCGCGTTGAAATTTCGCACGAGGCATAGGCTTCCTGGCGCGCGGCACACCAGTAGCGCAGCATATCGAGCGGGATTTTCACGCCGGATACGGCGCAGATCACGTGATCGCCTGCGGAAAGCTGGCGCAAACTGCCGGGGAGATAGTGCATCCGCGCAAGGCGGTCATTCTGGGACATCAACATGGGGGTAACCTAGCGGCTTTGTGGCTTCAGAACAATTCCTGCTGACCGGGCGGGGATGCAACCGGACGCGGTTTTGGCGCAGGGCGTGGCGGCAGGCTCGCTAGATCGGTCGCCACATCAAGCGTACCATCGGCAAATTCGATGCGCAGGGCCGGGTGCGTTGCCGCATCGGCACGGCTGCGCACAACATGGCCATCGGGCGCGGTGACGAGGACGTAACCGCGTTGCAGCGGGGCCTTGGGATCAAGCGAACGGCGCAAACGGTCGAGCGCATCGACCTTGCCGCGCGCATGATCGATCCGCTGGAGCAGCGTTTCAGGGCGCAGGCGTTGCGCGGCAAGGCGTTCACGTTCACGCGATACCCGTGCGGAGAGCAGCGCGGGGCGCAAGGCTCCGGCATGGCGGGCGAGCAGCGATCCGGCAATTTCGGTGCGGTGGACCAATGCGCGGCGCAAGCGGTCGGCCAGATCGTCAACGCGCTGGGCCTGTCCTTGCAGCAGGGTTTGCGGCTGGGGCAGGCGCTGGCTGCGCGCTTCGAGCCGCTCTTTGGCCTGCGATAGCTGGCGGGCAAGCGCGCGGCGCTGGCGGGCGTTGAGATCGGCGACGAAGGCGGCCAGTTCAGCCTGCACCGGCACGGCGAGTTCGGCGGCCGCCGTCGGCGTGGGCGCGCGCAGATCGGCGGCGAAATCGCACAAGGTGGTGTCGGTTTCATGGCCCACGGCGCTGATGATCGGGATGGAGCATTCCGCCACCGCGCGGACGACGTCTTCCTCGTTGAAGCCCCACAAGTCTTCGATGGAGCCGCCACCGCGCGCTACGATTACCAGATCGGGGCGGGGGATCGGGCCATCTGCGGGCATGTTGGAAAAGCCGCGCACGGCGTTTGCCACTTGTGCGCCCGCGCCCTGGCCCTGCACCAGCACCGGCCAGACGATGACGCGCGTGGGGAAGCGGTCTGACAAGCGGTGCAGAATGTCGCGGATCACCGCGCCGGTGGGCGATGTGACCACGCCGATCACGCGCGGCAGGAACGGCAGGGCCTTTTTGCGCGCGGGATCAAACAGGCCTTCGCCTTCAAGCCGCGCCTTCAGTTTGGCGAGCAGCGCCAGCAGCGCGCCTTCGCCCGCGATTTCCATGCGGTCGATCACGATCTGGTAATTGGAGCGGCCGGGATATGTCGTCAGCTTGCCGGTGGCGATGACCTCGACGCCGTCTTCGGGGCGGAAGCTTAGTTTCTGTACACCGCCGCGCCACATCACGCCGTCAAGCTTGGCGTTTTCGTCCTTGAGGCTGAGGTACAAGTGGCCGGAAGCCGCGCGCTTCACGCCAGAAAGCTCGCCGCGCACGCGCACAAAGCCGAAGCGATCCTCGACCGTGCGCTTGAGCAGTTGCGAAATCTCGGAGATGGAAAGGGCCGGAGCGTTGTCGCCAGCCGATTCCCTCGCTAGGAGCCCGCCCGAGCCGTTGATGTCGTCGTCGCTATCGGGCGCGGAAGGGAATGCCATGAATATCCTGCTGATCGGGTCTGGTGGGCGCGAACATGCGCTTAGCTGGAAACTGGCCCAATCGCCACTGCTGGGCAAGCTCTATGCCGCGCCGGGCAATCCGGGCGTTGCCGAACATGCGCAATTGGTGGCGCTGGAGCTGACCGATCACGCCAGCGTGGTGACATTCTGCGAGACGCATCACATCGGCCTGATCGTGGTCGGCCCCGAAGCGCCGCTGGTGGATGGCCTTTCGGATTCGCTGCGCGCGGCGGGCTTTTCAGTGTTCGGCCCAAGTCAGGCGGCGGCGCAACTGGAAGGATCAAAGGGCTTTACCAAGGATTTGTGCGAACGCGCCGGGATCCCCACCGCAGGCTATGTCCGCGCAAAGTCGCTGGAAGATGCGCGCGCTGCTTTGGCGCGCTTTGGCGCTCCGGTGGTGATCAAGGCTGATGGTCTGGCCGCGGGCAAAGGCGTTGTGGTGGCGATGACGATGGCCGAAGCCGAGGCTGCGGTGGACGACATGTTCGACGGTGCATTCGGTTCCGCCGGTGCCGAAGTGGTGATCGAGGAGTTCATGACCGGCGAGGAAGCCAGCTTCTTTGCCCTGACCGATGGGGCGACCATCGTGCCGTTCGGCTCTGCGCAAGACCACAAGCGGGTGGGCGATGGCGATACCGGCCCCAACACCGGCGGCATGGGCGCTTACAGCCCCGCGCGCGTGCTGACGCCCGAACTGGAGGCAGAAACGCTGTCGCGGATCATCGCGCCAACGGTGAAGGCCATGGCGGACGAGGGCAATCCTTATTCGGGCGTGCTTTACGCAGGGCTTATGCTGACCAGCGAAGGGCCGAAGCTGATCGAATACAACGCGCGCTTTGGCGATCCTGAATGCCAGGTGCTGATGATGCGCTTCGAAGGCGATCTGGTGGAACTGCTGCTGGCGTGCGCTGATAACAAGCTGTCAGCGATCCAGCCCCCGCGCTTTTCATCCGACGTGGCGATGACCGTGGTGATGGCGGCGGAAGGCTATCCCGGCACGCCCAAAAAGGGCGGGCGGATTGACGGTATTCCCGCAGCCGAAGCAGGCGGTGCCAAAGTATTCCACGCAGGCACCACGCTTTCGGGCGATGGCGTTCTGTCGGCCAGCGGCGGGCGTGTGTTGAACGTGACAGCCAAGGGGCCGAGCGTGAAAGCGGCGCGCGATCTGGCCTATGCTGCTGTTGACGCAATAAACTTCGCGCAAGGCTTCTGCCGCCGCGATATCGGCTGGCGCGAGATAGAGCGGGAAGAGGGCGGGGAATAAGGTAACCGGTTCAGGGCGGTCACTCGGTGCTCGCCCTCAGGCGGTGCGCAGCGGGTTGATGAATGCAAGTCCCGCGAAATCGCGTTCGTTGTCGGTCACGACCGTGCAACTGTGGGCTTCAGCTACAGCCGCGATGACCATATCAAGCGCGCTACGGGGACGCCCTTGCGCTGTGCCTTCAGCCATGAGCCGCGCCCATATCAATCCGGCCTTATCGTCAAACGCCAATACGCGCCCTGCAAACAGATGCTGCGGGCCTTCTGCGCTCTGAAACCAGTCTGCAAGTTCACGCTGGCGTTTGCCTGCGGGCATTTCGAGAATGCCGCGCCATATCTCTGCCACGGTCAGCGCCGTAATAAACAGGCTGTCATCGGTTTGCGCGGCCATCCATGTCAGCAATGATGCGGAAGGGACGGGCTTTGTGATATTGCTGATGATGTTGGTATCGAGCAGGAAGCGGCTCACAATTCAACTGTCCGCCCATCGGTCATGGGCCGGGTGGTGTCCAGATCGGCCCCAACTAGTGGCGAGCGGCGTAGCGCGGCGAGGATGCCGCCCTGTTTGGGTGGAGGTGCGCCGATGCTCTGGCTGACAACAGAACGCAGTTTATCTGCTTCGGGGCCGTTTTCGGCCAATTGACGGGCCAAGGCGCGGATGAGTTGCCGATCCATATCGAGCCCCATCACTTCGAACCGCGCCATGCCGCGTTCGATCAGACGGTCCCGATAGTTTTTCAATGCACGGTTCTGCGCGGCGTTGGTCATAAAGCCTCCTGCTATAACCAGATATATAGCTGGTTATAGCCACAATGGCAACGGTGCCGCAAAAACCCACCCGCGGCCTCAAATCACGCCCTGTTGCGCCATCGCGGCCAGTTCCGCTTCGCCCAACCCCAGCAATTCGCCGTAAACTTCGGCGTTGTGCTGGCCGACGACCGATGGCGCGGGGCGGCGGACGGAACCGGGGGTGGCGGAGAGTTTGGGGAAGCTGGACTGCATTTTCAGCGGGCCGAAGCGTTCGGTTTCCACCTCGATGATCGCCTCGCGCGCCCGGAAGTGCGGGTCTTCCAGCATGTCGGGCGCGCGGTAGACGCGGCCTGCGGGGATGGAGTGTTCGATCATCAGGGCGTCGACCTGATCCATCGTCAGGGTGCGGGTCCAGGCGTTGATCAGGTCGTCCAGTTCGTCCTGATTTTCACCACGCGCAAGGTGCGTGGCATAGCGCGGATCATCGCCCAGTTCCTCGCGGTCCATGGCGGTGGCAAGGCGCTTCCACAGCGAATCCTTGTTCGCCCCGATCATGAATTCGCCGTCCTTGCACGAATAGACGTTGGACGGGGCGATGCCTTTGAGGACCGAGCCGGAGCGTTCGCGGATATAACCCGTGCGATCATATTCGGGCACGAGGCCTTCCATCACTTGCAACACCGATTCATAAAGCGCGGCGTCGATCACCTGTCCACGGCCCGAACGGTCGCGTTCGTGCAGCGCGGCCAGCACACCCATGCAACCATAGGTCGCGGTCAGGGTATCGCCGATGGAAACGCCCATGCGGCTGGGCGCGCGGTCGGGTTCGCCCACGATATAGCGCCAACCGCCCATCGCCTCGCCAATGCCGCCAAAACCTGCACGGTCGGAATAGGGGCCGGTCTGGCCATAGCCCGACATGCGCGCGATGATCAGGCCTGGGTGTTCGGCGAGCAATACGTCTGGCCCCAAGCCCCACTTTTCCATCGTGCCGGGCTTGAAGTTTTCAATCAGCACATCGGCGTGGGCGATCAGCTTGCGCACCAAGGCCTGACCTTCGGGCACGCGCAAATTGGCGCTGACCGAGCGCTTGTTGCGCGCGATCACTTCCCATTGGACTTTTTCCGCGCCTTGGCCCCAATCGCGCATGGGATCACCGGTTACGGGTGGTTCCACCTTGATCACATCGGCACCCATATCGCCCAGCAATTGGCCGCAGAAGGGACCTGCGAGAAGCTGGCCGAGTTCGACGACGCGGATATCGCGCAGGGCTCCGGGATTGTTGCCGGAATCGTTGGAAGTCATTATGGTTACTCCGCCGCTTCGAGAAGCGGCCATTCGGGCTGGATCGGCGCGGGAAGGCCGGTTTCCGCTTCGCAATTGGCGCGCAGGGCTTCAATGCCCGGCCCGTAATTGAACAGCGGCAGTTCGCCGCGAGTGTTGCGCAGTTCGGTGCGCAAGGCCTCGGTGGCCTCTGCGTTGACCGTACCGTGAGCATCGGCGATCACGCCATAGGCCTTTGCGCCTTCTGCCGTGATCAGGCCCTGCCGGATTTCGAGGCCCACGAGCGCCGGATCGCGCGCCAGAGCATCGCCCCAGCCGCCGCCGCCCCAGGTGATGAAGTGCAACTGGTCGCCCGCTTCCACTTCAACGTCTTCCACCTTGTTGCCGACGATGATCTGCGTGCCATCGGCCTTTTCAAGGATCTTGCGCGCCCGCGCTCCCGGTTCACCGCCATTTACGCCCCATGGTGGCACGAACCAGCGGTCATCATGGATGGCGATCGTGCCCTTGGACAGGAAGCGATAGGTCATGCGGATGCCGTTGCCGCCGCGATGCAGGCCTGCACCGCCCGAATCGGGTTCGCATTCGTAGCGTTCGATCACCATCGGGAAATAGCGTTCGAGGAATTCGTTGGGCACGTTGGTAAAGCCCGGCCACAGCGAGTGGCCGTCAGGACCGTCGCCCATCGGCCGTCCGGGCACGCCGCCAAAGCCGATCTGGAACAGCTGGAACCATTCGGCCTTTTTGCCGGGGCGTTCATCATTGCCCGAATAGAACAGGTGCGGGCTTGACGAGAAACCGGCCGCGTTGAGGAATTCCGGGGTCTTTTGCCCCAGCAATCCGCCCAGAATATCGAAAATGCGGCCCAGCGCATGGGTTCTGCCCGAGAGCGCGGCAGGGAATTTGGGCTTGAGCAGCGATCCTTCGGGGATGCGCACATCGATCAGATCATAGAACCCGTCGTTGAACAGGATCTGCGGATCGAACACCATGATCATGTAAATGCCGAAGAACATCTTGAACATGTTCTCGTTCAGCAGGAAATTGATCGAGGCGACCGATTGCGGATCGGTGCCGGTGAAATCGAGCACCACGCGGCCATCTTCGTGCCACATCGTGCATTTGATCTTGTAGGGGCCAAAGCCCATGCCATCATCGCAGATATAGTCTTCAAAGCTGACTGGCTCTTGCGCAATCGCCATGCCGATCAAGGACTTCATCGCGCGGTGATTGCGCGCAAGCAGTTCCTGCGTGGCCGAAACATAGACGTCATCGCCGAACCGCTCGGCCATTTCGATCACGCGGCGCGCGGCCACGCGGCACGATGCGATCAGGGCGTTGAGATCGGCCGCGCACCAATCGGGCTTGCGCGTCTGGTGCATCACAAGGCGGACGAGGTCTTCGTTATATTCGCCCTTCTTCCAGATCTTTACCGGCGGAATGCGCACGCCTTCCTCGAAGATCGAATGGGCGTTGATCGGCATGGAACCGACAACTTTGCCGCCGATATCGGACTGGTGGCCGAACATCGAGGTATAGGCGATCAACCGTCCGTCCTTGAACACCGGCAGGAGCACCAGCCAGTCGTTGGAATGGCTGACCGCGCCGCCGACCGAATAGGGATCGGACAGGAAGATCATGTCGCCGTCTTCCAGCGTCCCGGCATAGTTATCGAGGAAGCCGCCGATGAAGCTGCCGAACTGGCCGACGATCATCTTGCCGGTATGATCGGCGATCAGCGGAAACGCATCGCCCTGTTCGCGGATGCCGGGCGACATCGCGGTGCGCACCAAGGTTGCGTCCATTTCGATGCGCGCGTTGCGCAGCGCGTTTTCCATAATGTCGAGCGTGACCGGATCGATGGGGACGCGGTTGAAGGGGGTGGCGTTGGTCTGGATGATGGTTGCAGGCATTGTTCGCTCTCCGTCAGGCCAGATGGATCAGGATGTTGCCGACGGCGTCGACAGTGCCGGTGCAGCCGGATTCGATCAGCGTGGTCGAATCCATTTCACATACGATGGCCGGGCCGGGGATCACGTCTCCGGCGCGCAATTTGGCGCGATCATAAATCACGGCGGCCTGTTCGCGCCCGTCCATCCACAAGGTGTGATCGCGCATTTTGGCGGCGATGGGATTGCCGTCACCCTGTTCCAGCGGGGCAGCAGGCAGATCGAGCGCGCGGCCCATGGCGACGGCGCGCAAGTTCACGATCTCGTGCGGGGTGTCCATGTTGAAGGTGAACAGGCGTTTGTGTTCGGCATCGAAGCGCGCAAGGATTCCGGCGATGCCATCACTGGTCAGCACATCGGCGGTGATCGTCAGCGGCACTTCGAAGGCTTGTCCGGCATAGCGCACGTCCACTTCGAATGCGGTGGTGATCTCGTCTTCGGGCACGCCATCTGCCAGCAGATCGGCGCGGGTCTGTGCGGCCATTTCGTCAAGGATGGCGATCAGGTCTGCGGCTTGCGTCTGCGTGGCAAGGCGGCTGAACGAACGCGCGGTTTCGGTGCGCATGCGCGTGGTGGCATCGCCCAAAGCACACAGCACGCCGGGGCTGACAGGTGATATGGCTGGCCACGATCCCATCAGGCGGGCCACGGCGTTGACGTGGAGCGGACCCGCTCCGCCAAAGCCCATCAGCGCAAAATCGCGCGGGTCATAGCCTTGCTGGACCGAGATCATGCGCAGCGCGCCGAACATGTTTTCGTTGACGATATCGATGATCCCGCGCGCGGCGGCCATCAGGTCGATCCCGAGCGCATCGGCGATGGTCTGCACCGCCTTCTTCGCGCCTTCACGATCAAGATTGAATGTGCCGCCGAGGAGATTCTCGGGAAGGTAACCCAACACAACGTTGGCGTCGGTTACAGTGGGCAACGTGCCGCCTTTTCCATAGGCGACCGGCCCCGGCACTGCTCCTGCGCTTTGTGGCCCGACCCGAAGGGCTCTTGTCAGCTCAGGAACATAAGCGATTGATCCGCCGCCTGCGCCGACGGTTTTGACGTCAAGTGCAGAGGCGCGGACGGAAAGGTGGCCTACCTCGGTGGTGCGCTGGCGGCGCGCTTCGAGGTTTTCAATGAGCGCAACGTCGGTGCTGGTGCCGCCGACGTCGAGCGTCAGAATATTCTTGATCCCGGCATTGCGGCCCACCCAGATCGCGCCCGTCACGCCGCCCGCAGGCCCTGACATGAGGATGTTGACGGGGTGCTCTTCGGCCTTCTGCGCGCTCATCAATCCGCCATCTGAACGCAGCAGCGAGAGCTTGCCGTTCATCCCGGCATCGGCAAGGCGCGAGCGCAAGTTTGACACGTACTTGCCCACAATCGGGCGCACCGCAGCATTGGCAACCGTGGTCAGCGTGCGTTCGTATTCCTGCATTTCGGGCAGGACTTCATGGCTGAGTGATACCGGAACGCCCGGCATGATTTCGCCCGCCAGTTCGCCCACGCGCTTTTCGTGCGCGCCGTTGGTATAGGCGTTGATCAGGCTGACGGTAATCGCTTCAACGCCATTGGCCTTGAGCGCCGAAAGCTGCGTGCGGATGTCGGCATCATCAATCGGGCGCAGTTCGTTGCCTTCGGCATCCATGCGGCCCTTGATCGTGACGGTATCTTCCAACGCAGCCAGCGGCTGTGGCTTGGGCCAGATGATCCATCCGGCAAGCCCGCCCGGCACAAAGCTGCGCGCAATCTGCATGATGTGGCGATAGCCCTCGGTGGCGACCAGACCGACCTTCGCGCCCTTGCCTTCCAGCACGGCAGTGGTGGCCACGGTGGTGCCGTGCAGGAAATAGTCGATGTCTCCCGCACCGATTCCGGCCTTGGCGCAGATCGCGTTCACCCCGTTAAGGATGCCTTCCGAACTGTCGTGCGGGGTCGATGGCGGCTTGTGCCGCCAGAACGCGCTGCTGGATGTATCGAACAGCAGCAGATCGGTGAAAGTGCCGCCGACATCGACGCCAAGGCGATAGCCCATCGGGTGTTACTCCTGAACAGATTTCGGGAAAGCGGGCGCTTGCGCCACCATTCCGGGAAGTTTGCGGCCCATCACATCGGCAAGCCAGCGGTTGGTTTCGATCATTTTGCCAAGGTCCATGCCGGTTGCCACGCCTGCGCGGCCCAGCATGTAAACCACGTCCTCGCTTGACACATTGCCTGCAGCGCCCGGTGCAAACGGACAGCCGCCAAGGCCGCCCAAAGCAGCGTCGACCACGCTTGCGCCGGCCTCAACTGCGGCCCAGACATTGGCGATGCCGGTGCCGCGTGTGTTGTGGAAATGGACGCGCACCGGGACCGGCGCGATGGCTTCCACCACGCGGCGGACAAGGCGCGAGACGTGCGCCGGATCGGCAACGCCGATGGTGTCGGCAAGGCCCACCTCGATAGGGTTGGCTTGCGCCAGCGCGACGGCCATGGCCACGACGCGATCCTCGCTCACCTCGCCTTCGAAGGGGCAGCCAAATGATGCGCCAATGGTAACCTGACCCTTCAGGCCTGCAGCCTGCGCCATCGCGATGATCGCTTTGGCTGCATCCACTGATTCGTCGCTGGTCTGGCCCTGGTTGGCGATCGCAAAACTGTCGGTGGCAACGCAAACTGCGCCCAGTTCGTGCAGGGTGCCTGTGGCAATCGCGCGCTCGGCCCCTTTGGCGTTCAGCACCAGCCCGATGTAGCTGACGCCGTCCACCTTGGGCAGCCCTGCGCAAACATCTTCGGCATCGGCCATTTGCGGCACGCGCTTGGGATTGACGAAGCTGGTCACCTCGATCCGGGATGCGCCTGCATCAATGCTGCGACGGATCAATTCCAGCTTGTCCGCGGTGGAGACAAGCGCCTTCTCGTTCTGCAACCCGTCACGCGGGCCAACTTCGAGAAAGGTGATGGACCTGTTCACGCGGGCGCCCTTGCCGGAGACGGGGCCGATGAAATCGCCGAAGTGGGGGTGTGCCGGAAGTTCATCGCTCTCACCAGAATTGTGTGAAAAATGTCAATTCGTATTCAAAAAACCAAATCGAAACCGTACCAAGATTGTGCAGCCATTTGAGTTGGGGCCGAAACCTGCACGTTGGTGCATGTTTTCTACCACCTTGACCACAGTGCTTTGTATACAATACACTGCTAACCTCGCAAGAGTGCGTGTCGGGCTGAGGGTTGCCTCGCATGCGCTTTGAAAAAGATTTCCAACGTAATCGAACCAACAGGGAGGTTTGAGAATGCGTGCTAGCCGTCTTTTAATCACGTCATCGGCACTGGTCCTTCTGCTCGCTGCCGCATTACCGTCCTTCGCGCAGGAAGCGCCGCAGGACACCGCAGTTGCCGAAGATGAAGGCGATGCCATCATCGTCACCGCGCGTCGCCAGAATGAGCGGTTGCAGGATGTACCTGCCTCGGTTGCGGTCTTGACCGCAGCAGCGCTGCAAAACACCGGCGCGAACAAGGCTGATGATTTTGCGCAGCTCACCCCCGGTGTGACCATTGTTACCGGCACTGCCGAAGCGGGCGACACACAGATCAACATTCGCGGTATCAATGGCGCGCGCGATGCGGAAAGCTCGGTCGCGTTGGTGGTCGATGGCATTTTGAAGACCAATACCGCGCAATTGAACCAGCCACAGGGCACTTTGACGCAGGTCGAAATCCTCAAAGGCCCGCAAGGCGCGCTTTATGGCCGCAACGCTGCGGCAGGTGCCATTGTTCTGCAAACGCAAAAGCCGACCGATACGCTGACCGGCGCTATCCGCGCGTCTTACGCCAATGAAGCCACGGTCGAAGCAACCGGCCATGTCGCCGGACCATTGGGTGACAATGTCGGCTTCGTGCTGTCTGGCTATTACTTCACCACCGATGGCTGGTGGCGCAATACGTTCCTGAACAATTCCAAGACAGTGGACGACAAGGAAAGCTGGGCGGTTGATGGCCGGATCATGGTGGGTCAGGGCACTGCGACGCAACTTGACGTCAAGGCGCGCTATTCGAAGTTCAGCGGTGCATCGCTGCCTTTCAACGCCGCGTTCCACTTGCCACTGTTTGGCGCTGTAAACCCTGCGTTTTATGAGGACATCAACAAGCACCCGTTCGCATTCTCGAACAACATCCGTGCGACGAACGACCAGAAAAGCTTCGACGTTTCGGCCAAACTTGATCATGAATTCGGCAATGGCATGAAGCTGGTTGCCTGGGGCCTCTATTCTGACGTCAAGCAAGACCTTGTTGCCGATGGCACTTCGGCCGACTTTGCGCGCTACATCAGCAACGCGAATGCTGCGGTGAACAGCTCGGTTGCCAGCTGCTTTGCGAGCACGGCGGCGCTTACCGGATTCCCCGTCAACCAGCCCGGCGCGATTGGCCAGATCCCTGTGCCGTTCATCTTCGCACCGGCCAACGGCTCCACCTTCGGACCATACAGCCCGACGACGTGCGACGGTACGCAGTACCAGCTGCGCGAACAGACCGATTACAGCGCAGAAGTGCGCTTGCTATCAAACGATGATGGCCCGCTGACATGGCAATTGGGCGCTTATTACCTGCATATCGATCGCAAGACCGGTGTCAGCCTTGGCGCAGATACCGGCGCGGGCGTGATCAAGCAGCTGTATAACGCACCCAACAGCAGCAACCCGACTTCGCTGTTGCTGGCCGATGAATTCAACACCAATGTCTATGCAGCATTCGGTGCGGCGGAATGGAAGCCGTCCGATGTGTTCAGCGCAGGGCTTGCCTTGCGTTATGACATCGAGGACCGCGAGGCCAATTCGCTGGTGCCCAACGTGCTTGATCCATTCACCGGCGGGCCGATCAACCCCGGTCTGGCGTTTGGCGCATTCACCCCGCAAAGCGCCACGTTCAAGCAGTTGCAGCCCAAGATCACGGCCAGCTTCCACCCGACGCCGGAACTGAACATCTATGCCAACTGGGGCATCGGCTTCAAATAGGGCGGCTTCAACAACCAGGGCTCTGCCGCTGTGGTGAACGCCAACTTCAACCAGTTCATCAATGCTGGCGTGACGATCAACGACTTGTATCGCAAAGAAAAATCAAGCGCGTTTGAAGCGGGCATCAAGGGTGAAGTGTTCGATGGCCGCATCACTTATGATCTTGCCGGGTACTACACCCAGGTCAACGACATGCAGTTCTTCGAATTCTTCGTCGGCAGCTTCGGCCTGTTGCGCGTGGTTTCGAACATTGACCGCGTTGATGTGAAGGGTGCGGAACTGAACCTGACCGGCAAGGTCGTTGACGGCTGGAAAGTG
>JADYXV010000019.1 GCA_020853995.1 Novosphingobium sp. | reverse complement strand
TCTCAAGGTTCAGCGGCAGATTGGTCGCCGCCTGAATGCGGGCCAGATCCTCATCGCGAATGTGGCGGCGATCCTCGCGCAAGTGCGCAGTGATGCCATCGCCGCCCACGCTGGCAACGATTTCCGCCGCACGCACCGGATCGGGATGATCCCCGCCACGAGCATTGCGAATGGTGGCAACGTGATCGATGTTGACGCCCAAGCGGAGGCGGGCAGGCAAAGACATGTCCATCAGGCGGAAACCCGGCTTCCCGGCTTCACCGCTTGGGTGGCAGCCAGTTCGGGAGGCAATTCGTCCGGTGCGTATGTAGGAAAGTTCAGGGCCACCAGCGGGAAGAACGGCACGCCAAGGTCCACCGCGCCTGCCGAACGGTCGATCAATGACGCCGCAGCGATGACTTCGCCGCCAGCTGCCTCGATCGCGGCAATGGCCTCGCGGCTGGAAAGGCCGGTGGTGACGACGTCTTCGACCATCAGTACCTTGTCGCCGGGGTTCAGAGAAAAGCCTCGTCGCAGTTCGAATGTGCCGGTCGGGCGTTCGACAAACATCGCCTCCACGCCCAGCGCGCGGCCCATTTCATGGCCGATGATCACGCCGCCCATGGCGGGCGCCACAACCTTCTGGATTTGCGAGCGGATGTCGCGCGAGATCTTTTGCGCAATGGCCACGGCCAGACGCGATGCGCGCATGGGGTCCATCAGAACACGCGCGCATTGCAGGTAATGGGCGCTATGCCGCCCTGACGATAACAGGAAATGTCCTTCCAGCAGGGCTTGGCTGGCGCGGAATTCGGAAAGGATCTCGTCTTCGAGCATAGGGCACCTGAAGGTCATGAAAGTGCTTGCGCAAATGGCGGTTGCGCAGGCCTGCCGCAACTCTTTTCGACACTGGCATTTGCTGGCCGAAAGGGCACTGCCCGAATGGGTGTGCGCTTGCGCGGAAAAATATGCATCCAACCGCTTGAGGCTTATGACAAGCGCGCGTATAGGCCGGACCATTCAAGGGACTTAGACACGGCGTGAAAGCGCCATTTGGTGCAGCGCGCAAGCGCTCGCAAACAGGGAAAAGCGGAAACTTAGACGATGAGTCTTGCTGATACCGCCCGCTCCATGGGCAAAGCAATTAGGACCCTTGGCGTTGTTGCCGCACTGGCGTTCGGGACGCAGGCCATCGCCGCTGCACCCGCCGCGCCGGTTGCCGCAGCCGCGCCTGTGGTTGCCGCCCCTGATTCGGCAGCGCCTGCTGCTGATGCAGCTGCCGCAACCGTTGATAAGGGCTATTACGTTCCCATGAAGCCGACACCCGGTAAAGGGCAGCCGGTCGACAAGGGATGGACCTTCCAGGACCAGTATTCCGACACCGGCGAACAAGCGCTGTGGATGCACGATTACCTGCTGATGCCGGTGATCGTCGTCATTTCGCTTCTGGTGCTCGGCCTGCTGTTCGTGGTGATGGCGCGATTCAACAAGCGCGCCAATCCGGTTGCTTCGAAGACCAGCCACAACACGCTGATCGAAGTGGTCTGGACGCTGGTTCCGGTGCTGATCCTAGTGGTCATCGCGGTTCCGTCCATCCGCCTGCTGGCCAACCAGTATGAACCGGCACCAAAGGGCGCGGTTACCGTAAAGGTTACCGGCTACCAGTGGTATTGGGGCTATACCTACCCCGACAACGGCGGCTTCGAAGTGATTTCGAACATGCTGTCTGATGCCGATGCACTGAAGGCCGGTGAACCCGCCCAGCTTGCAGTCGACAACCGCATGGTCGTTCCGGCCGGCGAGCCGATCCGCATCCAGACCATTGGTTCGGATGTAATCCACGCATTCGCGGTGCCTTCGCTGTGGTTCAAGCTTGACGCTGTGCCCGGCCGCATCAACGAAAAGGTGCTGATCATCAAGGAGCCGGGTCTTTATTACGGCCAGTGCTCCGAACTGTGCGGTGCCCGTCATGGCTACATGCCAATCGCGGTCGAAGCACTGCCGCGTGACAAGTTCGAGGCTTGGGTGAAGACCCAACCCGGCGGTACGGTTGGTCCTGCGGCGGAAACCGCTGCTGCACCTGCTGCCCCCGCCCCGGCTGCTGACGCTGCTCCTGCAGCGCCTGCCGCCTGACGCTAGGTTAATGGACAAGGTTTGACCGATATGGCCACCATACCCGCAAACGAAGGCTTCGATGCGCACGATCATGCGCACGACCACGATCATGACCACAAGCCGGGCTTTTTCGCCCGCTGGTTCATGTCAACCAACCACAAAGATATCGGTACGCTGTACCTGATCTTTGCAATTTTCGCAGGCGTCATCGGTGGTGCCGTTTCCGGCATCATGCGTGCCGAACTGGCGCAGCCAGGCATCCAGTACCTCGGCTATTTCGCTGATCTTCTGGGCACTGCGAACCCGACTTTTGACCAGCAGCTCCACCTGTGGAACGTGCTGATCACGGCTCACGGCCTGATCATGGTGTTCTTCATGGTCATGCCAGCCATCATCGGCGGCTTTGGCAACTGGTTTGTTCCGATCATGATCGGCGCACCGGACATGGCCTTCCCGCGCATGAACAACGTGTCGTTCTGGCTGACCTTCGTGGGCTTCTGTTCACTGATGATGTCGGCGTTCATGCCGGGCGGCACGGGCCAGGGCGCTGGCACGGGCTGGACGGTCTATGCACCGCTTTCCACCTCCGGATCGGTCGGTCCGGCGGTTGATTTCGCCATCTTCTCGCTCCACCTTTCGGGCGCAGGCTCGATCCTGGGTGCAGTCAACTTCATCACCACCATCTTTAACATGCGCGCCCCGGGGATGACCCTGCACAAGATGCCGCTGTTTGTATGGTCGGTACTGGTAACCGCGTTCCTGCTGCTGCTGGCTCTGCCGGTTCTGGCTGCTGCCATCACCATGCTGCTGACCGACCGCAACTTCGGCACAACCTTCTTCGATCCTGCTGGCGGCGGTGACCCCGTTCTTTACCAGCACTTGTTCTGGTTCTTCGGTCACCCCGAAGTGTACATCATGATCTTGCCGGGCTTCGGCATCATCAGCCAGATCATCTCGACCTTCTCGAAGAAGCCCGTGTTCGGTTACCTCGGTATGGCCTATGCCATGGTCGCCATCGGCGTGGTCGGTTTCATCGTGTGGGCGCACCACATGTACACCACCGGTCTCGACGTAAACACCAAGATGTACTTCACCGCCGCCACCATGGTGATCGCCGTGCCTACCGGCATCAAGATCTTCTCGTGGATTGCTACGATGTGGGGCGGAAGCCTTGAATTCAAATCGCCAATGGTCTGGGCGATGGGCTTCATCTTCCTGTTCACCGTCGGTGGCGTGACAGGCGTTGTGCTCGCCAATGGCGGCATCGACGACAACCTGCACGATACGTACTATGTGGTTGCCCACTTCCACTACGTGCTGTCGCTGGGTGCTGTTACCTCGCTCTTCGCCGGGTTCTTCTACTGGTTCCCGAAGATGAGCGGCCGCATGCACTCGGAATTTCTCAGCCACTTGCAGTTCTGGGTATTCTTCGTCGGCGTGAACACATTGTTCTTCCCGATGCACTTCCTGGGGGTCCAGGGCATGCCACGCCGCTACCCTGACTATGCACAAGCCTACTCGTACTGGAACGAAATCGCATCGTACGGCTATGTCATCATGGCTGTGTCGATCCTGATCTTCTTCGTGAACATGGCTTACGCGTTTCTCGCCGGTAAGAAGGCTGTTGCCAATTACTGGGGTGAAGGCGCGACGACGCTGGAGTGGACCTTGTCCTCGCCACCGCCGTTCCACCAGTTCGAAACCCTTCCCGTGATCGACGACGCTGCGCACGCGCACTGAGTTCGGTTCCGGAAATGAAAACAGGCCTCCGGCGAAACCCGGGGGCCTTTTTCGTTCGTGGGCATGGACGCCTAAAAACCTGCCCTCAATTCACAGCTTGTCCCCTTTCGCTTCCCTATGGCTGAAAGCGCAGGTATAGGCCCGGCCAATCATGGACTCAGGCCAAACTCTTCCGCTCCCCGCCGATTGGCGCGATTTCTTTGCGCTGACAAAGCCGCGCGTCATGACGCTGGTGATCTTCACCGGTATCTGCGGGCTTCTGGCAGCGCCGGGACATATTCACCCGGTTATCGGCTTCACCGCTATCCTGTGCATCGCAGTTGGCGCTGGTGGCGCTGCTGCGCTGAACCAGTGGTGGGAAGCCGATCTTGATGCCGGGATGAAGCGCACCGCTGCGCGCCCTGTGCCATCGGGCCGCATGGACCGCACGTCCGCGCGCGATTTCGGTTTTGCCCTCTCAGGCGGCTCGGTGTTCACCATGGGTCTTGGCGTTGGCTGGTTGGCCGCCGCGATTCTGGCCTTTTCAATTTTCTACTATGCCTGGATTTACACCGTCTGGCTTAAGCCGCGCACCCCGCAGAACATCGTTATCGGTGGCGGGGCAGGCGCGTTTCCGCCGCTGATCGGTTGGGTTGCCGTTACTGGTGACATCACGCTGATGCCGGTGCTGCTGTTTGCCATCATCTTTATGTGGACGCCGCCACACTTCTGGGCACTCGCCCTGTTTGTGCAGATCGACTATGCAAAGGTCGGAATACCGATGATGCCGGTCGTTGCCGGAGAGCGGTCAACCCGCCACCAGATTGCAGCTTATGCGGTGGCTTTGCTGCCGGTTACACTGGCCCCGTGGTGGATTGGCGGTGCAGGTCTGATCTACGGTCTGTCTGCGCTTGCGCTTGGCCTCGTGTTCGTTGTTCTGTCCATCAAGGTGGGCACGCGTGTATCTGTACCGGGTGACGGGATGCTGCCTGAAAAGCGGCTGTTCGGTTATTCGATACTCTATCTTTTCGTCCTGTTCGGCATGCTGGTCGTTGACCGCTTGGCCACGGTACAAGGCTGGTTGTAATGGTTGAACCGCAAAAGTTGGAACCGATGACGCGCGAACAAACCGAGCTTTATCGCAAGCGTCAGCGCGGGCGGAACAAGGTGCTCGGCATCGTGCTGATATCCTTTGCTATCCTGTTCTTCGCCATTTCGATTGTGAAGATCACAGCGCAGACGGGCGGAGCCGGTTGAGATGAGCGCACGCGTCATTGCCGATCCGCGCAAGAACCGGCGCGTCGGGCTTCTGGCGGCAGGCGGTGCTGTCGCAATGCTCGGGCTGGGTTACGCCTCTGTGCCGCTTTACCGCCTGTTCTGTCAGGTAACCGGTTATGGCGGCACGACACAGCGCGCCGATGCCGTGACAGCATCAGGCATCAAGGTTGCCGGTAAAGTCGTGACCGTCCGGTTTGATGCCAACGTCGCCAAAACTCTGCCGTGGGAATTCAAGCCCGAACAGATCAAGCAAGACCTGAAGCTTGGTGAACGCAAAATCGCCACATACCGGGCGCGCAACCTGACAGGGCGCACCATAACCGGTACGGCGATGTTCAACGTTTCACCCGAACAGGCCGGAAAATACTTCAACAAGATCCAGTGTTTCTGCTTTACCGAACAGAAGTTGCTGCCCGGTCAGGACGTCCGGATGCCGGTTATCTATTATGTGGATCCAGCGATCCTCGATGATCCGGCGGCTCGGAACATCGAAGAGATCACGCTGAGCTACACCTTCACCGAAACATCCGATTCGGCCGCTGCGGCGCTTGAGAAGCCCATTGCATTATCAATGGAAAAGCCTCTGGACCCAGCGCGAACGCGGCGATAAAGGCCGTTCAGACCCGCGTTTCGGACTCCGTGTTCGAACCACACTTATATGACCAGATTTGACTGGGGGATTTCGACGATCATGGCCGGCGCTAAGAACCACGATTATCACATTCTGCCGCCCGACATCTGGCCGGTTGTCGGCGCATTTTCGGCGCTGATCATGGCTACGGGCGGCGTCTTCTGGATGCACGACATGGCCGGTGGCACCGCCACTTTCTACCTTGGCTTGCTCGGCGTCATCGTCACGTTTTTCTCGTGGTGGGGCAAAGTCATCAAGGAAGCGCATGCGGGCGATCACACGCCGGTCGTGCAGCTTCACCAGCGTTATGGCATGATCCTGTTCATCGCCTCCGAAGTGATGTTCTTCGTAGGCTGGTTCTGGGCATTTTTCGATTTCTCGCTGTTCCCTTCGGAACTGGCCGAATCGGTTGCCGGACAGTGGCCGCCAAAGGCGATCGAAGCGGTCATGGATCCGTTCGATCTGCCGCTGCTCAACACGTTGATCCTGCTCTGCTCGGGCACCACGCTCACCTGGGCGCACCACGCGCTGATCCACGGTGATCGCGATGGCCTCAAGAAGGGCCTGTGGGCCACGATCATCCTCGGCCTCGTGTTCTCGGCCATCCAGGCTTACGAATATTCGGTCGCACCGTTCGCATTCGGCGTGAACACCTTCGGTTCATCGTTCTATATGGCAACCGGCTTCCACGGTTTCCACGTGGTCGTGGGCACGATCTTCCTGATCGTTTGCCTGATCCGCGCTTACAAGGGCCACTTCACCCCGCGCCAGCACTTCGGTTTCGAAGCAGCGGCCTGGTACTGGCACTTTGTTGACGTGGTGTGGCTGTTCCTGTTCGTCGCCATCTATGTGTGGGGCAGCTGGGGCTATCCGGTCCACTGATGCCAAACGGCGAAAGCCCCAAAGGCAATCGCAACACGAAGGGGCAGCCGGGAATTACCCAGGCTGCCCTTTTCGGTTTGTGCCCCTGCTGCGGCGCGCGAGGGCTTTGGGATGGCCCGGCGAATCTGGCGGACCGATGCAACGCTTGCGGGCAAGAGTTTGCGCGGTTCGAACCCAAGGGCAGGGGCCTTTACCTCGTTGTCCTGCCGGTCACCGTGTTGTTGATCTTAGCCGCGTTAAAGCTGGACGAAGCGGTGCAGTTGCCCGTGTGGGTGCTGGTCGCACTGTGGGGTATTGTCGTACCTCTCGCGGTAATCGGCGCGCTGCGCTTCGCCAAAACGCTGTTGCTCATGGCGCGATTGCAAAAGGAAAATGTGTTGT
>JADYXV010000018.1 GCA_020853995.1 Novosphingobium sp. | reverse complement strand
TTCGGGCTTGGCCTCTGTCAAATTCGCCGTGCGCCCGATGGTCAGGCAGCGTTCGGGCCATTTGGCGCGGATGCGTTCACGCACCGCCTGTTCCACAACGTTGAGCGCCATTGGCGGTTGAAAGCGCCCGTCGGGCAATTGCTTCAGGCCTTCTGCCGCGCCCGAAACGCCGATGAATTCCTCAACCTTGTCATACCACGGAGCCAGATCGGCATAGCGGATCGGCCAATCCGTCCCGTGCCCGTCCCGTGCATTGGCGGCAAAATCATAGTCGGACCAACGATACGACTGGCGCCCCCATGTGAGCGAACGCCCGCCCATCTGGTAACTGCGAAACCACGTGAAATCCGTACCGGGCTCTTGCGAGTAGGGATTTTCCCGATCGTTCACAAAATGGTTCTGCGTAAATTCGGTAAAGTGGCGGTTGAGCATCTGCACCGGGTAATCGCGAGCAAACGCTTCTGCATCACCCACCCCGCGAAACGGCATTTCCCACGGCGCTCTGGTTTCCGTTTCGTAGTCCTGCTGATGCTCGATATTACGACCGCGTTCGATCATCAGCACCTTCAGGCCGGCACGCGTCAGTTCCATCGCCGACCAGCCACCCGTGATGCCGGAGCCGACGACGATGGCATCAAATTGCATGTCGCGCACTGCCATCATCCAAACTCCACTGCCGTCCAGTCGCTTGAAAAAGCGCGTGTGGCAGGCGTTACAGGCACGTCTGGATCAAAGCGTCCGGGCACCAGTTCATATTGCAACTCTTGCGATCCGCCCACTTCAGACGTGTAGTAGCCGGTCAGGATCAGCCCCTTGATGCTGCTCCAGGGGGCAGGCTCCTTTGCAGGTGGCCCCGCCGGAAAGGCCTCTGCATCAAGTGCGGCCAGAATGGCTGCGCGTTTCGCAGGTGGATGGCCCAGAAAATTGCCCCCTGCCCGCTGATCCAACGCCTGTTCAAGCCAGGCCACGTGGCGCAGAGATCCGTCCTTGCGCCGGTGCTGTCCACCCACAGCCTCGGGCACAGGTTTGCGGGTTCCGGCCAAGCCGTGCGCCAATGCAATCAGCACAAAATCACCTACGCCAACATCACCTGCACCCGCAGTTGACGTGCGCGGGATAGCCAGTTGGCTCACCTCTCTCATCAGCTTGCGTTGCCGGTCACTCGGAGCTTCATCTGCATCAAGACCGCTTAATTGGACCGCCCCTGCCGGAACGCCGATTGCCAGTGCAAATAGCGCGGCACCGCTGAAAAAATCTCGGCGGGTCCAATCGCCCATGAGCTTACTTCCCGTCCGCATTTTGATGGTTGGAAAAGGTTGCAAATAGACCGACCGCAACCGCGCCGACAATGCCGATAGCGGCCGCTACCACAAACGCGCCTTGCATCGTTCCCATCGCCTGACGCGACAGGCTGATCAGCAGAGGCGAAGTGAACTGGCCAAGGAAAAAGCAGGCCGTCCACACCCCCATCCCGCGCCCGCGATGTTCAAATGGCAGGAACGATTGCGCCCATCCGATCAAGACCGGTATCGCCATGCCCGCACCTGTTTGCTGCACGATCATGCCGGCGGTCATCCAGCGCCAGTCATGGGCATTGCCGATGAGCAAAAGCCCTATGCCAAGAAATCCGAGGAACAGGGTGATTTGTCCATAAGGCCCCATACCCCAACGTCCGGTGAGCCAGTACAGAACAGCGCCCGCAATAATGAAGAGACTGGGAATTGCGCTGAGGTTGGCAACCTCTTGCGCGCTCGTCACGCCAATTTCGCCCCAGACAATCGCGCCGTTGATGATGAACACATAATACAACGCCGATGACAGCAGGGTGACGAGACCATAAGTGGCAACGCCTTTCCACGGGAACGCAACCTGGGCAGGGGTTGAAACGGCTACCTGTTGGGGCACTGAGCCGAACGGCCGAGGTTCATAGATAAACGCCCAGCTTAGCAGGCAGATTACAAATCCCATCCCGTAGATCGCAAAGGAGGCATTCCAGTAGATCCCGGTCAGATAGCCGGACAGCAATATCGTACCGCTAGCCAGAAACGGTCCGACCATGTTCTGTAACGCGAGCCAGTTGCGCCGTGGCTGCCCGTCCCAGTAATCACCGATCAGGGTATTGATAGACGTCAGCAGGATCGCTTCGGGCACACCCAGAAGCAGGCGCGACACGTAAATTGCATCGAGATCCGTCAGAATCAGCGGTGCCATGCCAACAAAACCATAAACGGCCGCAGCCGTAATCAACAGGCTGCGCCTGCCGAAGCGGTCAACAAAGTATCCGGCAAACATGGCAACAAATGCGATGGTCAAGCCCGGCGCAGAGACCATTGCCGGCACTTTGGTCATCGCACCGGGATCAAGCCGGAAGTGTGCGATGATCGAAGGGACTGCAGGAAACAGCGAGACGATAGCCAAAATCGGCAAAAAGCCTGCCAGAATGATCGTCCAGCCTTGCGCAAGTCCGGGCTTGCGCGACAAGGGATCAGTTTCAATCATATCGCTCTGCACCTTTTGCATCCCCGGACCTTCCCTGCATGTGGCTTAAGCCATCTTGTGTCTTCACAATTGAGATCCGGACTTCATCCGGAGATGTTCAAGCAAAACTGATCTGCTTTTCATCATTGTTGAATGACGGGAACGGCATGTAGGAAATGCGCAGTTTCTGTTGAAGCGTGAGCGTATGGTCACCCGTGGGGAAGCCGCCTTCGCAACGCACAAAAACCGTCGCAGGTGCACCAAAGGCCCAGCGCCGATCGTAGGTGGTTTCCATTTCGTCCAGCGTCAATGGCCCAACGCCCTCGTCAAAGCGAATGGCATCGCGCGCAAACACTTCGCCATCAATCCCGACATTGAGTTCCTCGACCATGGAAAGCCGCAAGCCGCGATAGTAGCCCAGCTTGGTTTCAAACGCGAAGCCATCGGGCGCGTCATCCGGCCCGGTGTTGCGCACGGTAGCCGGATCAATGATGTATTTGTCGAACATTACGCGGGCTCCATCGTGCTGTGCTTGGTTTCAGCCGCAGCGATCAGCCGCTCGAACATCACATGCTGGCGGCGCACCTGCTCTCGGCTGTCCACTTCGCTGACATCCTGAATCCAGCGGTTGCCTTCGTATTCGCTGGAAAGCGTACCTTCCCATCCGCAGCCCACCAGCGCGTCGATTACCTCTTCGTAAGCAATCGCAGGGTCGGTGCAGTCCTCGTTCATTTCATAGAACTTGGCCTGAATGTGATGGAAATAGGGCGCGTAATCGGCAAGCCGCTTCGGATTGGCATAAGGTGCATGGCGCAAGGTTTCGGCCATCGCAACTTCTGCCTTGTTGCCCTGCATTTTCACGGCAACTTCATAGATCGTGTATTCGGCCATGATTTTTGCCTCATGGCTATCGACGATGAACTGCGCCACTTCCGGCCGCGCACCCTGCCGTTCAAAGCGGGCGCGGAATGCGGGCGGGTAATGCTTCATGAAAATGCCCATGTCGGGCAGGATGCCAAGGTGCCTGGTACCCAGCCGGTCGGCCTCTTCGATGGTGCGCAAGATCCACGCATGTTCCAGATGCCACGGTGCATGGACTTCAACGCCCATATGGACATCCAGCTTTTCAGCATATGGCACACAGCGGCCAAGAATATCGGGCCGGACGAACACCAGCACACGCATGTTCTTGATGCCCAACCGGTTGCACAGCGTCAGATCGCGCACAATGCTTTCAACCTGTTCGTCATCCGACATGAGCTGGTCCTTGCGCAGCTTCGTGTCGAGGAACATGTCATAAGCGGTGAAGTGGCAGCCGTGGCGCGCAACCATAGCCTTCCATTGATCAACCTGGGCATCGGACAGGTTGGGGAACGTCGGCATGTTCTGCTCTGGCAGGATTTCAATACCTGTTGCACCGATGGAAGCGGCAAAGGAAACACAATCCTCCACGCCCATCTGGCCCAGAAACATCTCTTCCTGAAAGGAGTAAAGGCTGACGCCCCGTTTGATCTTCGACATCGCACGCCTTCTTGAAAAATGTCAGCCGGGCAGTTGCTGCCAACCGCCCGGCCATCAGACCACTTTAGAACTCAAAGCCGAAGGTCACACCGATCTGGCGCACGGAGTTGAAGCCGAACAGATGCCCCAGCCCCACACGGCCGGCATTGGCTTCAGCAGGATCGATGCTGATATTGGTCGGCACCCGTTCGTCGGTGCAATTGCGGCAGTATACCGAAGCGCGCCAACCGCCCTTGCCACTCACGCCCAGGCTGGCCCCCAGCAATTGATGCGCGCGAAACTGCGTGCCGGGCACCTGATTGATCGTGAACCACTGCGATGACCGGTGCGTGA
>JADYXV010000017.1 GCA_020853995.1 Novosphingobium sp. | reverse complement strand
CCTGGGCTTCGTCGATCAGATCGACACCGAAACCCTCAGGGGTCATTTCTTCCGGCTCGATCTTTATTCGCTGGAAGGCGATGACAGCCTTGTCGGAGGTGCGTTGCATTTCGGCCCTGACCGCATCGCCCTTGATCCGGCCCATGCCGTTCAGCTCGCTGATCGGGTCCGCGCAGCCATCGACAATTGCGTTGCCGGATCGATCATCCATCGTCCGGCAGCTTGCCGGGAGGGCCATTGAGATGGCCGCTCCCGCCGCTCCGCGAATGGCTCAAACCCATGTCGCACAATCCCAACCAAGATGGGGAACCGGTCGGACTGACAGGGGAGAAGATATCCACACCTTAGGCATCCCCCACGGGATGCAAGGCTATCGGCGGTCCGCGCGTCTCCAGTCGTCTGCAAAATCGGCACAGTGTGGGGAATTGGGCCGCGTCATTTTCCAGCCGGTCAGACCGCCCTGATTTCCGCCGAATATCGCCTGAAACAAGCGGGAAAGCGCTTGTTGGATTTCGAACACACAGTGCGCCCATTGCGCCACAAACCGACATCACAAGGAGCTCCGAAATGAGCAGAACACCCGTCACCGTTTATCTGGACTTCAAGACCGCCACCGTACTCAAGGCCCGCGCAGAGTCGCTTCGTATCAGCCAAAGTCAGTGGTTGGGAGAATGCGTCAAGCAAGCGTTGCTGGCTGACAGCGCCACTACTCCCTCCACACTTGGCGGACATGATTACATGCACGCCGTCACAGATGTCTGGATTGAAATGCAGCCCAACCCTGAAGCGGTCGTCGAGCGTATTCGGCAACGAATTGACGAACGCCAAGCCCATCGTGCGGCGACATTGAACTTCACGGAATTGGGGCGGTTCTCGCGATGAGCACGCCATCAGAAGTCAAAATCCGGCTTGATCCGGCGTTGAAGAAACAGTTCGATCAACTGTGCCGCGAGGCTGGGACAACGATGACATCCGAGATCAGTCACCTGATCAGCGCAGCTGTCGAAAGAAGCGCGGAGCAGGCAGAAGCAGAAGCCGTGCCGCCAGTTGAACCGGACGCGCCAGTCGATGAAGTGGAGGAGACTGTTGCCGACCCGGAGCCGTCCGCGACAGACATCCTTGTTGGACGCCTCAACGAGCTGTTCTTATGGATCGACAACGCCCAAGCCGGACACCCGCGGAACTGGTTCGAGCAATGGTTCAAGGTTCGCGCACAGCCAGACCTGATGGCCATCGGAAAATGGCATGGTGGGCATTCCCAAGCGCTTGGGAACGCGGCAACTTCGCTTGCCAACCTGCAAAAGTCGATTGACCGGGTTGAGCTCAATACACGGGTGATCGAGCCGCGCTTCTATCAGGACTATCGAATCTGGACGGCGGTTGCAGGCGGGGCATTGGCGCTAGTGCTGCTTCTTGCCCTCCTCCCCGGAGAAACAGCGGCATCCCGTTTCGTTGCGCGCAAGATCATCGGCGGCAAGAATGATGTCCATGCCGCTGGCGTCATGGCGGGCGGCAACAGCTTCGCGGGTCAGTTGATCTATGAGACCAGCGCGCTCATGAAAACCGAGCCGTTCGCCATTGCCTATGCGCGCTGCGTCGAGCGCGCGAAGGCCGCGAAGAAGGGCACGCGTTGCACGCTCACCTTCCCCGCTCTGGTGCGGTAGCAGGCCATGCTGAGCATGGCCTCTATCGGATCGGCTTCCAGCGCGGGCAGCTATTATGCCAATGACAATTATTACACCGCCGAGGATCAGCTGGGTCAATCCGAATGGGGCGGACTGGCCGCAGCCGAGCTTGGCCTGTCCGGGCCGGTTGATTGCGCGATGTTTGAGCAGGTCTTGTCCGGTCAATTGCCCAATGGCGAAGTCTTGACCGGAGGCGCGAAGGAACACGCCCCCGGCTTTGACCTGACCTTCTCTGCGCCAAAATCAGTGTCATTGATGGCCCTGGTCGGTGGTGATGCCCGGCTGGTCCGGGCCCATCATGAATCGGTCCAGACCGCGATGAAATGGGTGGAGTCGCACCTTGCTGAAGCACGGATGGGCAAGGATGGGCATATTGTCGTTGCAACCGGTAAGCTCGCCTACGCCCTGTTCACGCATGATGTCAGTCGCGAGCTCGACCCGCAATTGCACACGCACAGCGTAATCGCCAACGCGACAATGCGCCCCGATGGGGAATGGCGCGCCTTGCACAATGGCAAAATCTGGAGTGCCAACATGCTGATTGGTGCGATCTATCACAATGAGCTGCGCCATGCGGTTGAAGCGCTTGGCTATGGCATATCGGGCGGCGGCAAGAACGGGACATTCGAGATTGCCGGGATTGACCGGCAGACCATTGAGGCATGGAGCATCCGCCACCAGCAAATCCGCGAGATTGCGGACAAACTGAACATCACCAGCCCCGAAGGCCGCCACGCCATTGCCGAGCGGTCGCGCGAAGCCAAGGCGGTTGCCGACCCTGCCAGTGTTCGGCAGGCGTGGCGTGCATTGGCCGCCGAGCGCGGGCATGACTTTCGCGCGATGATTGCGCAGTCGCGCGAGGCTACACCCGAACGCGGGGTGCTCGCCAAGGTCCGCGCTTGGGGTGAAGCTTTGCTGGCACGGGTGACGCCCTATTTTCGTACCGTCCGCGAGCCGTTGACTGCTGATACCAACAGCTTACACCGGGCGGCACCGCTGGGTGCCAGCTATGCCGTCGCCGCATCGGTGCGGCATTTGCAGGAGCGCGAGGCGACCTTCAGTGAAAACCGTGTGTTGCAACACGCGTTGGGCTTTGCCGAACAGAAGGCGCGCATTGGCGATATTGAGGCGCGCGTTGACCATCTCAAAGCCGAGGGAGCTTTACTGTCGGGCAAGGGCGAACATCAGGCGCAGTTGACCACGCCCGATATGATCAAGATGGAAAAGCAGATCATCGCGCACGCTCGCGATGGCATCGGCCAGGCCACGGCGCGTGTGCCGGTCGAACGCGCGGTTGCGCTGATCGACAAGGCCGCGACCGACACGCTTGGCCCTGCCCTCAATCTCGAGCAACGGCAGGCCGCTTCCGCGATCCTTGCCAGCACGGATCGTTATGTGACTATTCAGGGCGGCGCAGGCACAGGCAAATCGACTGTCTTTGCTGCCGTCAACGCGGTGGATGCCAAGGCGCGCGATGCCCTGTTGATCCTGACACCGCAGAACAAGCTAGCCGCTGAGCTCAATGCCACTAGCGGCATTGAGGCCCGTTCAATGGCAGGCGTCCTTGCCCGCCATGAGCGTCTCGCCGCCAGCCCTGCCCAGCCAAGCCTTGCCGACCGGCAGCAATTTGGTCGCACCACGATCATACTCGACGAAGCCTCGATGGTCTCGACGCGGCAAATGCTGGGTTTGATGCAGATCGCCGAGAAGCTCAGTGTGAAGCGCCTCGTGTTGGTGGGCGATGTCGGTCAGATTGCTGCCGTCGAAGCGGGCAGTCCTTTCCGGCAATTACAGGAAGCCGCCCTCAATCCAATCCGGCTGGACGCGAATCTCCGCCAGCGCGACGGGGAGATGAAGCTCGCCGTCGCCAAATTGCAGGCGGGTT